>CAYSRH010000019.1:0-12590 GCA_964433245.1 uncultured Bacteroidales bacterium
TCTTTCTATCGTAATAAAATCGCTGGTTTTGGCAAGCCCTATGCGTACACCATGTCTTGAGTATGCACTATAGGTAATCAAATATTCTCCGTCAATACATGTTATCCGGGGATCTTCCACACCATATTCCTCATATTCGGAAAAAACGCCATTCGTTGCAGGAACCATAAAAGGTTCAGGTGCCACCTGAAAATCAAATCCATTCTGAGAAACAGCTTTCCCTAAAATTGACCTTCCATTAAAGCGGTGAGACCTGAAAATCATAATGTATTCACCATCGTGCTTTACAACTGCAGCATTATGTACTGTTGCAACTTCATAAGGCACATCTTCTTTTGTAAGCACAGGGTTTTTTTCGTATCGTTTTATTATCGCCATAGCAATACAATTTAATTTTTCGTTTCAGACATCATCTGTTTAATATTTACGATCATGTTTTCGATTGGGTACACATTTTAGTCATAGCTGCGTGTGTGTTTCAATATTAATCTCAGACATGGTCTGTTTCTCATATTCAAATTCAAATTCAAGTGCATTCAATACGGTAAGGTGTGAAATCAAATACGCCAGTGTGCTTTCAGCTCCCTGGTTTCTGTTGACTCCTGCTCTTTCAAGTCCATCACAACAACCTGAAGTTTCATAATCATACAAAGAAATACGCAGTTCATTTTCTCCCAAAAACCATAAATATGAGGTAAACATTTTTTCAATGCATGCCGGATCTCTTGTGACTTTGTACACCTGAAAAAACAACCTGACACTTGCCATTGCATCAATGGCCTGCTGATCAAAAACTGCCCGTTTGCCCCCTTTCGGATACCAACCATCACTACCTATCGGTGAAAGATACCCTTTATCCATCGTTACCTTTTCTAAGAATTTCATTGTTGCTACAGCTACATCTTTTATTGATTCATCATCAACCAATTCAACAACATGAAAAAGACTTAAGGGCAAAATTGCATTGTCATAAGCGAGTACCGGTTCAAACCATTGCCAATCTTCTGTGCTGTTATCTTTATAGGCATCAACCAGGATTTTTGCCATAATCTTCATTTTTTGCATCATTCTTTCATCAGAAGAAAAACTTTTTAAATAATAACTTATGCCTATGACTATATTCGCAATACCACGCAAACCGGTAATTTTATCAAAATAAGCAACTGATTTCTCAAACAACTCCTTGGCGAATTCCCTGTAAGACAAGTTTGGCGATCTGTGAATCAAATACCCAAGCGCCCAAATGGTTCGCCCAAATGAATCTTCACTTCCTTTTTCATCAAGAAACATTCTGCTAAAACTAAGAAAATTACGGAAATAGCCATTTTCTGTTTGCATATACTGTATATAACTTAAATAAATACGAATACACTCCAGGGCATATTCATCTTTATTCCGCCTGTACGACATCAATGCCATCAACAAGGCCCTGGCATTATCGTCCAAGCAATAACCTTCCTTCAGATTGGGAATGCCATACTTGGCATGCTGTACTATCCCGGTGTCATCAGTGAGTCTTTTGATATGATCCAGATTAAACTTTGGTATTACTGAGGGGTCAATGATATATTTTTTTGCCTCTTTCTTTACTTCTTTTTTTTCTTTAATCGACGAAATCAAAGACAAATACTGGTCTCCTATAAGAGGCCAGCGGATTTTTTTTCCGTAATCGTACGCTTTCTTTCTTAATTCCTGAATCTTTTGAGGATCATCAAGTATTTCATTCAATATATCAGCCAACTGATCTGGATTTCTAAAATCAAATAAGCGACCTCTTTGATCTGCCAAAAGTTCTTCGGCATGCCAGTATGGTGTTGACAAAACCGCCGCACCTGCACCAACGGCATACGAAAGGGTGCCACTGGTAATCTGTGCCACATTAAGATAAGGTGTAACATATATGTCACAAGCTGTTAAATACTCAAACAGTGTATCTTCAGCAACAAAATTGTTCAAAAAGACAACATGCTTCTGTAAATTATGTTTTTTCACCAGCAGGTTCAAATAACTCCGGTATTCTTCACCTGCATCCTTTAATACATTCGGATGTGTTTCTCCCATTACAATATAAAGCAATTCCGGATGCTTATCAACCACGTTGGACAATGCATTGATAACCGTCTCTATTCCCTTATTACGACTCAGAAATCCAAAAGTAAGTAATATTTTACGCCCTTCGAAATTGTATTTTTGCTTTGTCTTTTCATGCGAAAGTCCCGGATAATGAGGAACCCCATGCTCAATAACTGCAATCTTTTCTGCCGAAAAATCATAAACATCTTTTAACAGGGAAACAGCTTTATTGCTCATTACAACGATCTTTTTAGCAACTTTGCCTATTTCCTGCACAATATTTTTCTGTACAAAAGAAGGCTCTTCCAATACCGTATGGAATATTACGATTAAAGGAATTTCAACCCGATGAAGCAACGAAAGGACATATACACCATCATCCCCACCAAAAAGACCAAACTCATGGTTTACTATACATGCCTGTGAATCACTTAAATTAATATATTTTGCCGCATTTATATAATCCCGTTGGTGTTCCTGGCGAACAGTAAATTTAACCTCTTCCGGATAATCGTATTCCTGTTCGGCTCCGGGATTGTTCATTGCCACGACATTGGCATGTTTTAAAATATTATTATCATTGGAATGAACAACAACTGATTTAATCAGATTATTGGTAAAGGTAGCAATACCGCATTGTCTTGGGGGATAAGTTCCTACATAGGTGATTTTCATTCTTTTACAATATTAAATTAACCAATAAATTATATTTTTTAAACAATTAAAAGTCTCTTTGTAAATTTATTATTTAAAATCATATCAATTCTTTTTTATCGATAAATTTTTATTTACCCCCCAAGACACCTTAGTTTTCTTGCTAAGATTATTTAAATATCATTGTTGTCCGGTAAAATATCAGGATTGTTCTGAATCTGTTGATAATTCTCGCGTTCCTGCGGGACATACAGGTTAGTGAGGTGATTTGTTTTTTAGCTTGCTTTTTTTTATTATTTTTGTTTAAAATTAAGAAAACCATATTTTGCAATAAAAAATAATTGTCAACTATAATACTTTAAAATGAAAAAACTTATTCCTTTCGCCTCCTTACCTATACTGGCAGCCTGCACCTCGCAGCCTGAGACAAAAAAACCTGAAACCCCAAATATTATTATCGTATATGCTGATGATCTTGGGTACGGCGATGTGGGTTGCTATGGAGCAGATTCAAAATACATCAAAACCCCCAATATAGATCGAATGGCTGAAATGGGGGTTCGTTTCACAGATGCACACTGCACCTCAGGTATGTCAACACCCTCTCGATTTTCTCTTTTGACAGGAAAATATGCATTTAGAAATCAAGCCCATATTCTTCCCGGCGATGCGCCCCTGATCATACGCCCCGGCACCCCCACGCTACCTGAAAAACTGAAACAAGCCGGCTATGAAACTGCTGTTGTTGGGAAATGGCATCTGGGACTGGGTGATGGAATTATTGACTGGAATGATAGCATCAAACCCGGTCCTCTTGAAATAGGATTCGACTATTCATACCTCATCCCGGCAACAGGCGATCGCGTTCCTTGTGTTTATGTGGAAAATCACCATGTTGTCAATCTGGATTCTGATGATCCTGTCTATGTTAGCTACGATGAACCAATCGGTGACTGGCCCACCGGAGAATCACATCCGGAATTGCTTCGTTATGAAGCCGACCCGCAACATTCCAACACCATCATCAATGGTATCAGCCGCATCGGCTGGATGCACGGCGGGAAAGAGGCACTGTGGACTGATGAAGAATTTCCTGATCTACTAACTGATGTAGCCAAAGATTTTATCCAACAAAATATGGATAAACCTTTCTTCCTGTTTTATGCCCTGCACGACCCGCACGTTCCCCGCTTGCCAAATCCTCGGTTTGAAGGACAAAGCGCCCTGGGTCTCCGCGGGGATGCCATCGTGCAAATTGACTGGATCGTAGGGGAGATACTTGACTATGTTGAAGAATTAGGCATTGCCGAAAATACACTGGTGATTTTTACCAGCGATAATGGTCCCGTATTGGATGACGGATACGAAGATCTGGCACTTGAACTCAATAAAGACCATACACCTGCCGGTCCCTTTAACGGGTCTAAATACAGTGCTTTTGAAGGCGCTACCCGGATGCCCACCATTGTGGTTTGGCCTCCTGTGATTGAACCAGAAACTGTCAATAATGCAACAATCAGTCAGGCAGATTTCTTTGCTTCATTTGCGGCTCTCATCGGACTTGAACTGGAAAACCATGAAGCCCCCGACAGTAAAAATCTGATTGATGTACTGTTGGGCAAATCTGATCAGGGAAGAGCTGATATGATTCTTCAAGCCAGCAACACCCTCTCATTAAGAAAAGGAGACTGGAAATATATTCGCCCCAATCCTGATGCCGAAAAAGCTATCCAACTATATTCGCACAAAAAAAGTGTAGATCTGGGACTGTCAACCGAACCACAACTGTATAACCTGGCTGAAGATATCGGAGAAACAAACAATCTGGCAGTTGAACATCCTGAACTTGTTGCCGAATTAGAAGCTTTGCTCGAAAAACAAATCAGTGAAGGAAGCACCCGTGCCGGATTTGTTCAACCATAAAAATAAAAATACCATGAAAGAAAAATTATTCATACTTATACTTTCATTGTTTTGTATTGCTGCATGCACCACAAAACAATGCGAATGCGAAACATTTCACGACGATGTCTCACAGGAGACCAACACCTATACAAAATTCACTACATGCAGTGAATACGAAAGTGAAAAAGATTATGGTGATTATGTTTATAAGGTTGTTTGTCGCGAAATATAAAGAAAAATGATATTCCCCGGTTTCTTCATCAGGTGGCTTGTTGCAATTCGTATTGTTGCAGGGTTGATATTTGTTCTCTCTGCCATAATGAAGTTGCATGCTATTGACACCTTTGATCTCTACATATTTAGCCATAATCTGTTCTCCTTTGATTTCTCCTCTGTTCTCTCCCGCCTACTGATCGCTATTGAACTGTTTCTTGGAATCGCCCTGATTGCAAAAGTGTTTTTTCGAAAAATATGGCTCGCCTCTATGCTGCTATTATTTATTTTTTCAATATACCTGCTTGTTTTGGTCGTATTGGATCAAACCGGAAATTGCTTCTGCTTTGGAGAATTATTGCAATTGTCTCCCACTGAATCACTAATAAAAAATATCGTCCTTATTGGCTTTTTTTATTTTATCCGAAACGAACAGGATTGGGATTTCCGGTACAAAAAAATTTTTGTCGGCTCTCTCTTTGTAATTTGTTTATCCATACCATTCATCATCACCCCTCCCGATTTCCTGATGAACTATGAATCAAAAAACAGATTTCATGAAGATAACCTGCAAGAATCTTTAAACGATCCTGAAATAAAACATCTGGAATTAAGCTCAGGGAAAAAAATCGTTGGCATGTTTACTTTCCGTTGTAGATTTTGTGTACTTGCTGCTTCAAAACTCAATATCATTAAGCAACAAGTCGGTGACTCTGAAACAGAAATTATCTTTCTGTTCTTTGGTGATTCTGAAGACAGTTCTTCCTTTTTGGAAAAATCAGATGCCTATGACTATCCCATGACCATCATTCAACCCGACCTCTTTTTTCAGATCAGCAAAGGATCTTTGCCCGGAATTATGCTCCTTGAAGAAGGAATCGTTATACATGATTTTGGTTACCGCGACATGGATGAATCTGTCATCAAAAATTTCTTGCAACCTTAATTTTTTTACTTTTCAACATACTATTTATTGCATTATCAAGCCGATCAGAATTTTCTGTTCATAAGTTGATTTGCCTGCATGTTTCATTTCTGTTAAATTTGTTTCATACAATAATCTAATTACCCGGTAATGCCCGTTTAGATTGTTTTTTGTTTAATAACTTTCTTATTTATAGAGAATTGACCAATAATAATATTGTTATACATTGTAATTATTTTAATTTAAGATGAACGAAACACTATCCTTACCCGAAATGATCCGTAAACGCGATGGCAGAATGATGCCTTTTGACATTGAAAAAATCCAATTTGCTGTTTTCAAAGCACTCAGAGCCACCGGTCAGCCCGACCGGGAGTTAGCCGTTGCCATTGCTGAAAAAGTAGCCGTCTCGATAGCTGAAGAGAAAGAACCTACTGTTGAAATGACACAGGACCATGTAGAATATCAACTCTTTGAACATAAACTCTATAAAACAGCAAAAGCTTATATCCTATACCGTGAGCAGCATAAAGAACTTCGAAATGCAAAAGAACTTTTTAGCAACATTGACCTGATTGACAACTATGTTAAATTAGATGACTGGAGGATCAAAGAAAGTGCCAATTCAACATACTCATTACAAGGATTAAATCAACACACATCTTCCATTATCAGTTCTCAATACTGGTTGGATAAGATATACCCCAAAGAAATTGGGGAAGCCTATCGAAGCGGAAAAATTCATGTCCACGACCTGGGATTCTTAAGTGTTTATTGTGTCGGTTGGGATCTTGAAGATCTTATTTTTAGTGGATTTGTCGGTGTTCCCGGAAAGATACAAAGCAAGCCGGCAAAACACTTCAGAACCATTCTCGGGCAAATTGTCAATTTCTTCTACACCATGCAAGGCGAAGCAGCAGGCGCCCAGGCATTTTCTAACTTTGACACACTCCTGGCTCCATTCATCCACTACGACAAATTAGATTATGACCAAATCAAACAATGCCTGCAAGAATTTCTGTTCAATATCAATGTTCCCACACGTGTCGGATTTCAAACTCCTTTCACCAATATAACCATGGATCTGTTGGTTCCGGACCATATGAAAGAGCAAGCTGTGGTCATTGGCGGAAAAATGCAGGAAAAAACATACGGTGCATTCCAGCACGAAATGAACCTTTTCAACAAAGCTTTTGCTGAGGTGATGTGCGAAGGAGATGCCAATGGAAGGCTTTTCTCTTTTCCTATCCCCACCTACAACATTACCCAAAATTTTAACTGGGACAATGTGGACATTGTACCGGTATGGGAAATGGCAGCAAAATATGGAATTCCCTATTTTTCCAACTTCGTCAACTCCGACATGGATCCCTCCGATGTTCGCAGCATGTGCTGCCGACTTCGCTTAGACAAAAGAGAGCTGCAAAAAAGAGGTGGTGGTTTATTTGGCTCTAATCCCCTGACCGGATCTGTTGGTGTGGTGACCGTCAACCTACCCCGTCTCGGCTACGAATCCAAATCAGAAGAAGAATTTTTCCAACGGCTTCATAAACTCATGGAACTCGCCAAAGACAGCCTTGAAATTAAACGGAAAGTGATCGAAAATCTTACCGAAGAAGGTTTATATCCTTACTCCAAATTCTACCTGAGACACCTGAGAGAAAAAAACGGAAAATATTGGAACAACCACTTTTCAACCATTGGTCTGGTAGGAATGAATGAGTGCTGCCTGAACTTTTTGGGTGCTGCTATCACTGACCGGTCCGGCTATCAATTTGCACACAGGGTCATGAATTTTATGCGTAAAACACTTGCCAGGTTTCAGGATGAAACAGGCAACAACTATAATCTCGAAGCAACACCTGCCGAAGGCACAACCTACCGATTGGCACGCATTGACAAAACCATTTATCCCGATATTATCACAGCAAACGAATCAGCTGTCAAAGATGGTGCAAAACCTTACTATAGCAACTCAACACAATTGCCTGTCAACTACACAGACGATTTATTCGAAGCATTGGACTTGCAGGACAGCCTGCAAATAAAATACACGGGAGGAACCGTCTTCCATGCCTTCATTGGCGAATCAAAATTAGATGTCGAAGGCGTTAAATCGGTATTGAAAATGGTTACACAGAACTACCGCTTGCCTTATTTCACACTAAGTCCCACTTTCAGCATTTGTCCCGATCACGGATATATGTACGGAGAACATACTGTTTGTCCCAAATGCAAAGCAGAAGGGAAAGAACAAAAATGTGAGGTATATTCACGAATTGTTGGCTACATAAGACCGGTGGATCAATGGAATGAAGGCAAGCAAGCAGAGTATCATGACAGAAAACTTTATGATAAAAACCTCTATGGGGAAAATCCCACAAAAAGACAAAATAAAATTATTGAACAGGCAAGAATTGAAGCCATTACGACTGATAAAACTTAGCCGGTAATAATGCGCATTGGAGGATTTCTTAAGCAAAGTTTTATTGACTATCCCGGTGAAGTAGCTTCGATCATCTTCACCAAAGGGTGTAATTTTCGGTGTTCTTACTGTCACAATCCCTCACTGGTGATTCCTTCGCTATTTAATGAACAGGCTGATCTGCCTTTCGAAGAAATTCTTTCCTACCTCATCAAACGAAAAAATCTGTTAACCGGTGTTGTTTTTACAGGAGGCGAACCTACCCTGCAAAATGATCTGCCGCAGACGCTGACAAAAATCAAAGAACAAACAAAACTCAGGATTAAGTTAGATACCAACGGAAGCAATCCTGGTATGCTGAAGTGTCTCCTCAGTGAAAACCTGATAGATTATGTGGCAATGGATGTAAAGCACTGCTTTACGGAAGATTCATATCAAAAAGTCATACAAGTAGGTGCAAAAGAAATTATTGAAAAAATCAGACAAAGTATTTCACTGCTTTTTCAATCTGACATTCCTTATGAACACCGCCTGACCATTGCTCCTGATTTTATTTCTCCGGATGAAATTCAGAATATCATTAAACATTTACCCAAAACAAGTACCATCTATTTGCAAAAAGTACGTAATGGCAATAATTTAGATCAAACAAATAAAGCAAGTTTTACTGATGCCGAACTTATTCCCTTATTAGCTGATGAACGGGTAAAAATCCGATAATCACTTTTTAACACAATTAATTTTTATGCTTTGTGTGTTTTTCTAAATAGTGCTTTATCTTTGCACAGCACAAACTTAAACTTTTGATCATGAAGAAGACGAAAATTGTTACCACCATATCCGACACCTGCTGTGAAGTTGACTTTATACAATCGCTCTATGATGCAGGGATGAACGTTGTTCGCCTGAACACGGCGCACCAGACCCTGGAAGGAACACAAAAAATTATTGATAATACACGAAAAGTTTCCGATAAAATTGCCTTGCTGGTTGATACCAAGGGACCGGAAGTCAGGACGACACAAATGAAGGATCCCATTGAAATAAAAGAGGGAGAAGAAATAAAACTCAAAGGCGACAAAAACACAGAATCCTCTCGTGATTGTATTTACGTTACTTACAATCAATTTGTCAGAGATGTACCTGTTGGTTCAAAAATTTTGTTTGATGACGGCGAAATCGAACTCGTTGTCGAAAGAAAAGATGCTGACCACCTCCATTGTAAAGCCGTAAACCCGGGCTTTCTCATGAGCAAGAAAAGCGTGAATGTTCCCGGTGTACGTATCAATCTCCCTTCTTTAAATGAAAAAGACAAAACCTATGTGGATTTTGCCATAAAAAATGATTTGGAATTTATCGCCCATTCCTTTGTCCGTAACAAAGAAGATATTAATGAGATACAAAAATTATTGGATGAGAAAAAAAGCAAGATCAAGATTATTGCCAAAATAGAAAACCAGGAAGGTTTCGATAACATTGATGAAATTCTTGATCATTCCTATGGTGTTATGGTTGCCCGTGGCGATTTGGCGATTGAAATGCCATATGAAAAAATTCCGGTTGTTCAAAATATCATCATCAATAAATGTATCGCAAAACGTAAGCCCGTGATCATCGCCACACAAATGCTGCATAGCATGATCAACAATCCCCGTCCTACACGCGCAGAAGTAAGTGATATTGCCAATGCTGTGCTAAGCCAGGCAGATGCTGTAATGTTAAGTGGTGAAACAGCGTTTGGGAAATATCCGGTCGAAGCTGTCCGTACAATGGCCAAAGTTGCTGAAGAAGCTGAAAATGCAAAACAACCAATTAATAATGTAGATAAGCTGGTTTTAAGTACGGAAGTTTCTGCATGGATCACAAAAAATGCCGTGCAAGCTTCTGTTAAGCTTAATGCAAGGGCTATTATTATTGACACTTTCTCCGGAAGGACTGTTCTGAATTCTGCCGGATTTCGCGGAATCAAACCTATTTATGCACAATGCTATAGCAAAAGAGTTATGCGGGAATTGGCATTAAGTTATGGTGTTTTTCCGGAATATCTTGATGAATATAAAAGTGTTGATGATTTTGTGCATGAAGCTTTAAAAACCCTCATAGATAAAAATTTATTGACAAAAAATGATATTGTTGTCATTGTTGCCGGAAATTTCGGGAAACATAACGGAGCTTCTTTTATCGAAATCAGTGATGTGCAAAGCCTGCTAAATTAAGCCCCCTTATTTAATAAATATAAGAAAGCGGAAAAACACAAATAAAAACATTACAATACTTGTTATCACATCATAAACCAACACTTTTTGTGTCAGTTTGGCATGAAAAATAATGACTGCAAAGCGCATGATGAGTTGTAATACGAAAAAAGATGAAACATGCAAAGCGTCTTGGTTATAACTTAATGCTTCCTCAAAATCACCCTGTAAAGCAAAATGAATGCCTCTTGTCAACCCTGCAGAAGGACAGTATGACTCCTGAAGTCCGGAACAAAAAGAAGGAATCAAAAACCATGAAGGCAAAATTGGAAGAAAATAAAAATAGAGAATAACAACTATAAGCGATATCAAAAAAAAACTACTTATTTTTACATATGTATCCATGCGTAAATATTATTTTCTATGATATCACCTGAAGAAAAAAAAACTTTACTGTTGAACAGATATCAGTCCGGATGCAAATATCTGAAAAATATTGAAACTGACTATCCTGTTGCGCAAGGTATTTGCCAGGTTGACAATACTTTTTACACAAGCAATGATTTACATCATATAACTGCTGTCGAAACCATTCTTTGTCTGAATCAGGTATCATACATAGCTCTTTCTGTCTGGTTTGAAGATGGCGTGATGGGATTCTCTATTCCCTTTGAACAGTTTTATCAAATCATTGCCCATGAGGATTTGTACATTGTCCAACAGGAAACACAATTTAAACAAAATATTCAAAAAGGTTCATTCCCTGTTGTTGTTGAAATTATGAATCATAAAAAATCAGGTCGCATCATATATCTTGATATGGCATACAACTTAGGCAAAGAGAAAAAATTTTCCGGGACAATGAAAGTCTGTGTTAAATTATAAAACCCCATGAAAAAAACACTATCTATTCTGCTGCTTTTATTTTCTGTCACTGCCCGGGGGGGGGCAGAGTCAAAGATTTCCATCTTTAAACCTGTTAACTATGCAAACTACCTGCACGGATCCGTCCGGGCAAATTACTCTTATCTCGAAACAGGATTTATTAATCAATTCAGTCCATACTATTATTTGGAAAAAGAGAATCCTTATCCGGTAGTTTCAGCAAAATTTTCTTTTGATGTACCGATACTTTCTGCAAAACAGAATAACTCCGCATGGGGGATTGATCTTCCAATACAAAACTCGATAATCATTGACATGTATGAAAATTGTAGTGCCCCTGTTCTTAATAATGATTATATTTTTGGGGTAACATTCAAGTATTACCGACCTCTTGATCACAATATTCTGAAAACCATCTCTGTTCGTGCCACCCCGTTTTTTCATGAAAGCACACATATTGGGGATGAATTTGCTATTCATGGAATAAAAAATATCCCTCATTTTACCCGCATCAATGTATCTTACGAAGCTTGGGAACTCTATATTCTAATGAATGATCCGTACAATATCCCAAAAGGAAATCTAACCAGCTTTGGTTTTGGTATTAGCGGACTATTCTCTCCAAAAAAAGGATATTATGCCTATGACTCTATAGAGATCAAGAGCCAAAACATCTTCCCCTCCGAACGTTATATGGAATATTTTTTCGGCACAAGTGTACGCAGGCAGGAGGGCTTTCTGTGTTCAGAAAAATGGACCAACATACTGTCCATCGAATTAAGCAATCGTGTTCAATACAACTATTACATGACAGGTAAGGAAAATCGCCTGTGGAACATCAATGTGCTGGCAGGTTATCAGTTTACACCTTCTGTCCGGGAAAAATGGATCACAAATACAGGTTTTTACCTGCGATATTATTACGGATTAAATCCTCATGGCATGTTTCGATCACATGCCGATTACCAATTCATCGGTATTGCATCAATTTTTTCCATGAATTAGTTACATCTATTATAACTTTTTTATATAAGTTACGTTTAATAAAAAAAATCTATACAAAAAAACTGGATGTACATCAGATTGTTATCGTTATTATTTTTTTTTTTCATAAACTTTTATAGATTTGTGTAGGAGTTTATTTTAGCCCCACGATATAGAGAATTATGAAAGATCAGGAATTTATTAAATTTTCGGAAGGCGAGTCTGTCGTTTTCAGCTTCTCAGGTAATATTTCTTCCGGAAAGATTAATGAAATTCTTGATAAAGCAGAAAACCTCTTATATAATGATAGTACGCTTAGTATTAAAATAGC
>CAYSRH010000020.1:0-12555 GCA_964433245.1 uncultured Bacteroidales bacterium
GGTATTTACCTGATACAGTTCGAAGGTAAATCGTTTAGAGAGATTAAGCAGTGAAAATAAATACAAGAATAAAAGGAGAGGGTTGTCTTTTTTTGGCAACCCTCTTTTTTTATAAAGAAGGATACCTTTCTGATAAAAATTAATTTTTTATTTTTGCATTATAAAAGAAAAAATCTTTTCATATTGCCCGGATGGCGGAATTGGTAGACGCGCTAGTTTCAGGGACTAGTATTCGCAAGGATGTGCAGGTTCGAGTCCTGTTCCGGGCACTTTTTTTCTTTTCTTCCTTTTTTTTGTTGCAGCAGAGTAAAATCACTTACCTTTGTGCCTCTTTTTATCAGTAATCTTATTATAACCAAATGCAGGAAATTAGGAATGTAGCTATTATTGCACATGTTGACCATGGCAAAACAACATTGGTGGACAGAATATTACACCAGGTAAACCTTTTTCGGGATAACCAGAACATGGGAGAATTAATTCTGGACAGTAACGACCTGGAGCGTGAACGTGGGATTACCATTCTTGCTAAAAATATATCCGTACGATATCAGGGAATTAAGATCAATATCATTGATACTCCGGGACACTCTGATTTTGGTGGAGAGGTTGAACGTGTACTCAATATGGCTGATGGTGTACTGCTTCTTGTTGATGCATTTGAAGGACCTATGCCGCAAACCCGTTTTGTGCTGGAGAAAGCGCTTCAGATGAATAAAAAACCTGTTGTTGTCGTCAATAAAGTGGACAAGCCCAATTGTGATCCGGAACGTACGCAGGAAATGGTGTTCGATCTTATGTTTTCCCTGGGGGCTAATGAAAATCAACTTGATTTTCCCACCGTTTTTGGATCGGCAAAAAATGGTTGGATGGCAGATCATTGGAATAAGGAAGGGGATAATGTTACGCATCTGTTGGACACCATTATTCAGCATGTGCCACCACCAAAGACTGAAAAAGGAACCCTGCAAATGATGATTACTTCGTTGGATTATTCGTCATATACAGGACGCATTGCTGTAGGACGTATTGTGCGGGGAACATTGCAACAGGGAATGCCCGTATCCATCGTTAAAAGAGATGGAGAAGTTGTAAAATCAAGAGTAAAAGAACTTTTTGTTTTCGAAGGACTTGGCAAAGAACGGGTGAAAACTCCGGTTTCTTCCGGAGATATCTGTGCAGTATTATTACAGGAAAATTTTGAGATAGGAGATACCATTGCCGATGTTGAAAATCCTGAGACTTTGCCTGCAATTACAATAGATGAGCCGACCATGAGTATGCTTTTCACCATCAATAATTCACCGTTTTTTGGCAAGGATGGAAAATTTGTTACTTCACGGCATCTTCGGGAAAGACTTTTTCTGGAAACAGAAAAAAACCTTGCATTACGTGTTGAAGAAACTGATTCACCCGAAATATATATTGTGTATGGACGTGGGATTTTACACCTTTCTGTATTGATTGAGAATATGCGGCGTGAGGGCTATGAGATCCAGGTTGGACAACCCAGGGTGATAGAAAAAGAGGTTGATGGCGTTAAATGTGAGCCGGTAGAAGAACTAAATATCAATGTGCCTTCTGATTTTTCAGGAAAAGTAATAGAACTTGTTACGTCAAGGAAAGGCGAACTTGTTCGTATGGACAATCGTGATGACCGTAGTTATATGGTTTTTGAGATTGCTTCACGGGCATTGATCGGACTTCAAAATAATTTGATGACAAGCACAGAAGGGGAAGCTGTTATGTCGCACCGTTTTACGGGATTTGAGCCATGGAAGGGGGAAATTCTTGCTCGAAGAAACGGCTCACTCATTGCGATGGAAACAGGAACAGCCATTGCTTATTCTCTGAACAGGCTTCAGGACAGAGGTAGTTTTTTTATAGAGCCCAATGATCCTGTTTATGCGGGACAAATCATCGGACAAAATACCAGGCAGGAAGATATAGCAGTGAATGTCATACATACTAAAAAACTTACCAATATGCGTGCCTCAGGGAGTGACGATAAGATGGTCATGGCCCCGGCACTGAAGTTTTCTCTTGAAGAATACTTGGAATATATAGCCGAAGACGAATACCTGGAAATTACCCCAAAATCCATGCGGATAAGAAAAATCATTCTTAATGAAACGGACAGAAAGAGAAAAGCAAAAAAATAAATTTCACATCAGTAAAAAGCAGAATATTCCTATGGTTTGACCGGAAGAATAAGAGTAAAGATACTTCCTTTTTTCACTTCGCTTTTCAGCGTAATTTTACCATTTAAAAGCTTCGCATAGGCATTGGCAATAGAAAGCCCCAGTCCACTACCCTCCTGAAAATTTTTGTCTGGAGTTTTGATCCGGAAAAAACGGTCGAATACAAGGGCTTGTTGTTCTTCAGGAATGCCAATACCCTGATCTTCTACAGTGTAAAGAATGGCATCCCCATCCTGTTTGCAGGAAACAGTGATAACACCCTTCTTACTGTATTTGATGGCATTTTTCATTAGATTGGAGAGTATAGCATGTAATTTTTCCTGGTCAGTTCGTACTGTATATTCTGATGGAGAGAGGTGATTGTGGAATTGCAGGTGCAAACCTTTTTTTTCTGCTTCGGGCATGAAAAAGGAAATAAAATTCTTTATTAAAGAAGGAATGGATATTTTTTTATATACAACTTCGACATACCCCGATTCAATCCGGGAAAGATCTATTAAATTGTTGATAATGGATAGCATTTGATATCCGCTTTGTCTGATGATTTCAAGGCATTCTTCTTGTTTTTCTTCAGACAGTTGCTGTGTGTGCAGAATATCGGTAAACCCTAAAATGCCGTTAATGGGAGTTCGTATTTCGTGACTTACATTAGCGAGGAAAGCTGATTTGAAACGATTACTTTCTTCAGCTTTTTCTTTGGCTTTTCGGTGTAACTCTATTTCTTTTTTCAGTCGTTTTTTGATTCGGTTTTCCGAGGCAATCTTCTTTTTTAATCCCCTAAAGAGAGATGAAAGGGTCGCAATAAGCACTACATTAAGCAACACCATATTTAGTGAGATGGTAAGTATGGAGATGGTATCCATGTTGGATATCAGAACGTTGTCAAAAAGATTAAATCTGGCACCTATAGCAAAAGTTAATATAGTAAGAATATTAAGTCCCCAGGTAAAATAACCTGCACGGGACGATATCAGCAGGGCAGCAAATAATGAAATGCCAAGTAAATAGATAAGGGCAGGTCCACTCCATCCCAGAGAATAAAAAAGAACAACACCTAACAGATAGAGGGTGGTAATCAGGGAGACTTTTCGATTGTAGAGTCTTAATGGCGGGTAGCAACATAGAAATAATAACACAAGGTATGTCAGCAACTGACAGGCAACAAGTAAAAACATTCCTGACATGAAAGCAAGAATGGTTGCAGGAATTAGAATGAAAGGTCCAAAAATGACAAGATAAAAGAGGATATTAATAAAGAAACGGGCTTGCCAGAGTCGTACAGTTTCTTCTTTAGAAAAATCTTTTAACAAATTTTTTTTTGATGAGTTTTCTATGATTATGTAATGTTTTTTTAAAAAATTCATATGATTTTTTAGGGATAATTAATAATGTTTCAGGTTTTTAATGATACAAATATATATAAATTTATAATGCCACAAATAGATGACGCGTGTTGTTTTTTCATTATTTAAATATTTAATAATCAGAATCATTGTTGTCCGGTAAAATATAAGGGCTACCTGTCGTAATGATTCGACTATTAGGCATATATGCGAAATAATGTTTTTTAACCGGACACTAGTGAGATTAATTATTAACCCTTATTTTTGTGTCTTATGTTTTTTATTGATAAAATGTAAAAGAATTTAAATTTACGATATGTTGGTTCGCTTGCTTACTTTTCCGTTTCGATACATTTTTACCAGGATTAAGAAATTTATTGGAAAATTGGATGTTTTAATGGTACAGCCTTTGTACGCTTTTGGAAATGAGCAGGAAGTCAGGGTACAGGGGCGGGTTATTGAGTTATACAGGCAGAGCCGTCCTTCTGATGATAAGTCTGTATTGCAAAATTTACTTGCGGCAATTCGAAGATATGCAGGAAATAGTGTTCCGGGGGTGTTGGTAGATATTGATTTTCAGGGTCAGCAAATAACAGTGAAAAGTGATGTGGATGGAATCGTGAGAGGTAGTTTTCAAAGAAAGAAAGAATGGGAAGGAGAAAAAGATTTTGTAATTTTTCAATTACGAGAGGAAGAAGGTGTTGTTCCGGATAAAAGGTGGCAGCAGATACCTGTGTTTCGTTTTTCACCCACACATTCAATGGGGATGATTTCGGATATTGATGATACAATATTGATATCTCATGCAACAAAGATAGGAAAGAAGTTTTGGCTTTCTATTGCTAAAAATGCATATACGAGACGTCCGCTTCCCGGCATAAGTCGTTTATATAAAACATTTTACAATGGTGGAGAGAACCCTGTTTTTTATGTTTCCAGTAGTGATTGGAATTTATATGATATGATGCAGGATTTTATCCGGTACAGAGATTTACCACAAGGACCTTTGCTTATGCATGATTTATCGATAAATCTTAAAAATTTTTGGAAGTCAGGAGGAGGAAGCCATCAACATAAACTTGAAAAAATTGAGGTGTTGTTTTCTTTTTATTCTGGTATGAAATTCGTTTTGGTTGGAGATAGTGGGCAAAAAGATCCTGAATTATATGCAGAAATTATAAAGAAATATCCGGAACGGGTTCTGGCAGTCTATATTCGTGAGATAAAGAAAGATGAAGCCCGGGAAAAAAAATTGAAAGAGGCTGTAGAGACGTCAGAAACTCTAATTAATATCGCTTTTGTCAAAAGTGCTGCAGAAGCACTCGCACATGCAAGAAAAAAAGGTGTTATAGGAAAAATGTTATGAGAAAGCAATATTTGTATATAGTTAATCCTGTTTCAGGAACAGGGGAAGGAAGAAAAGAAGTAGAAAAGCGCTTAAGAAGTAGCTTATCTGATGCAGAGATTATGGTGTGGAAAACATCCGGGCAGGACGATGTGGAAAATATCCGGCATTTGTGCCGGGAAAAAATTTGGGAAGCCATATTGGTGGGTGGGGGTGATGGAACAGTTAATCTTGTGGCAAGGGAATTGATTGGAAAGAAAATACCTATTGGTATTATCCCCATGGGCACATCCAATGGATTGGCAACATGTCTGGGAATTGATGATGAAGGAGAAGCTTTATCGGTAATACAATCAGGGAAGACAGTTTGTGCAGATATGATTCAGGTGAATGAAAAAATAAGTTTTCATTTATGTGATTTTGGATTTAATGCGAATTTGATTAAACGCCTCAAAGGTCAACGCAAAAAAGGAATTCTGAATTTTTTTAGAAGCACTTTGCAGGAATTTCTACAGATGAAACCTTATCGATTTTCCTTGCAACCAATTGATGGGGAACAGCAAGAACTGGAAGCAAATATGTTGGTGGTTGCCAATGGCAATAAATATGGAACCGGTGCTTTGATTAACCCGGAAAGTCGTATTGATGATGGTTTGATTGAAGTTATAGCGATAAATCCTGATCGGTTTTCTGATCTGGTGTCACTTTTTATTGCGATGTTTCGGGGTACCTTACATGAAATTCCAAAGGTGAAAACATGGAAGACAAAAGAATTAACGGTATTGAATCATGATGGTGCAGGTTTTCATGTGGATGGAGAATATGAGGGAACTGTTCAAAATGTTCATTTTAAGTGCATTCCAAGACAAGTGTCTTTTTTTTCGAAGTAGAATGTTTCAGAAGGTAAAATGTGGGCGATGACGGATTCGAACCGCCGACCCCCTGGGTGTAAACCAGGTGCTCTGAACCAACTGAGCTAATCGCCCTGAAAGGGATTGCAAATATAGTTGATTTTTTTAAAACCAAAAATAAAACCAAAAATAATCTTGTTTTTATTTTGCAATGCTTGCTTCTTTTTGGCTTTGCAGGTAATAGAGAAGGTCACTCACAACAAAACAACTGCCTCCAACGAAAAGAAGATCCTCGGGATTGCATGCTGCCAATGCCATTTCATAGGCTTCAGGAACAGATGTATGACAACCGGATATGTTTATGTTATGTTCTTTTGCTTTTTCAGCGAGTAATTTGACAGGCATCTTTCTTTCTACTGATGGTTCAGACAAATAAATTTTCCATGTAGTATCCATAAGTTCCCATATTGTAGAAATGTCTTTGTCATTAACAAATCCCAATACAAGGTGTTTTTGTTTGTGCCTGAGTTGGTCAATTGAGGAGAATACACCTGAAAGACCGTCTTTATTATGAGCAACATCACAAATTACTGTGGGGTATTTCGAAAGAGTTTGCCAACGACCTTGCAACCCTGTGTTCTTACAAACATATCGAAGACCCTTCTGGATTGATGCGTCTTTTATTTTGTAGCCTTTCTCCCGGATAATCTCTATTGATTGCAGGGTGGTACCAATGTTTTCTGTCTGGCAGATTCCCTGAAGATCACAACTTACCTGTTTTTCAATATCAGCATTGTCATGACCGGCAATATTATAAAAAGAGAATCCTGTATCTGAAGCACTGGATAAGGTAACCTGAAATCTTTTGTCAGCAACATATATAGGCGAATTTTTTAATGCTGATTCACAAGTGAATATGGGCAATGTTTCTTTTTGTGTTTTTCCGAGGATTACCGGCGTTTCAGATTTAATGATGCCCGCTTTTTCCCGGGCAATATCGGGCAGGGTATTTCCGAGTATATCCGAATGGTCAATACCAATATTGGTAATGATGGAAGCCAGGGGATGAATAATGTTCGTTGTATCCAACCTTCCGCCTAAACCAGTTTCTATAATCGCAATATCTACTTTTTGTTCTTTAAAGTATTCGAAAGCAAGAAATACGCTGATCTCGAAAAAAGAAGGGGAGAGTTGGTTGAAAAAAGGCTTATGGTCAGAAACAAAGTCCGAAATAAATGATTTGCTGATGAGTTTTCCATTGACTCTGATCCTTTCCCGAAAATCAATCAGGTGAGGAGAGGTAAAAAGCCCTGTTTTATAACCACTTTCCTGAAAAACAGAAGCGAGCATATGGGAAACGCTTCCTTTTCCATTTGTTCCGGCAACATGTATCGAAGAAAAGTGTGTGTGGGGATGACTGAAATAATGATCAAGAGATAAGGCATTTTTCAAATCAGCCTTGTAAGCTTTTTTTCCAGCTTTCTGATAAACAGGAAGCTGATTCATTAAATAGTCTAAACTTTTCGAATAATCCATTATTCGTGATGTTGATAAAAGTTAACAGAATATATTTTCTTTAGCTTTAACGTGATATTTGTGTGTTTAAGTACCAACTTTCATGTGTTTTTTTCGTACAATGGAGAGAAGATAATAAGTTGAGATCACATTGTTTTTTAATTTTTAAAATACACGGACATGGCTAAAAAAAATAGTAATAAAAAGGTGTTTGTTCTTGATACAAACGTTTTGCTGCATGATCACAAATGCATCTATCATTTTGAAGAGAATGATATTGTTTTGCCTATTACATCCCTTGAAGAACTTGATAAGTTCAAAAAAGGAAATGATCAGATCAACTACAATGCAAGAGAATTTACCCGTGAGATAGACAAACTGACAGGAGATAAACTTTTTAATGGAGGGGTAAGTCTGGGTGATGATTTGGGTAAGTTGTCGATCATGACGGTCAAGCCATTCTCGGATGCTTCAAAAGATTCATTTCCTGATAATACGGCGGACCACAGAATACTGGCAATAGCAGAATATCTGCATTTGAAGAGTGAAGGCAAGAAGGTTGTCCTTATTTCAAAAGATATAAATCTGCGGGTGAAGGCCAAATCTATAGGATTAATGGCACAGGATTATGAAAGTGATAAGATCACGGATATTGATTATTTGACAAGGAGTTACGAAGTTGATGAAACAATTTCTCCGGAACATATTGCAGAGATATACAATAACAAGGAAGGGGTTTCGCTTGAGAAACTGGCATTCAAACAAGTTCCATTACCTAACCAGTACTTTATTTTAAAAAATGGGAACCAAAGTGTTTTGGCTTATTATGATGCAGAAAATAAGACAATGCGGCAGGTAGAGAAGAAAAAAACATATGGTATTGAGCCACGGAATGCAGAACAAACTTTTTCGCTTGAAGCCTTATTACGAAAGGATGTTTCTTTGGTTGCCCTCACAGGTAAGGCAGGTACAGGAAAAACATTACTCGCACTTGCAGCTGCACTGCAACAAAATCAGATGTTTAATCAGATTCTTCTTGCCCGTCCGATTGTCCCCCTTTCTAACAGGGACATTGGGTACTTGCCCGGAGATATAAAAGATAAAATAGGACCCTACATGCTCCCTTTGTATGATAATCTGTCATTTATTAAACACAGATTTAATATAAACAGTAAAGAATATCAGAACATTGAGAATATGCAAAAAGAAGAAAAACTAATAATTTCTCCTTTGGCCTTCATTCGGGGAAGAAGCCTTTCTGATGTCTTTTTTATTATTGATGAGTCACAAAATCTAACCCCACATGAGGTAAAAACCATTATTACACGTGCCGGTGAGGGGGCTAAAATGGTTTTTACGGGGGATATAGAGCAAATAGATAGTCCTTATCTGGATGCAAAATCCAATGGCTTGTCTTATCTGGTCGAAAAAATGAAAGGTCAAAAAGTTTTTGCCCATGTAAATCTGGTCAAAGGGGAGCGAAGCTATCTCGCTGAACTGGCAAGTAATATACTCTAATACACACCTTATAATTGATGTTTTTTAGGTAAATTGGAAAGCTTTCCTTAACTTTGTTAGAAAGCTTTCTTTATTATTACTATTATGAACAGTAAAAAAATACTCCATGTGCTCAGGCACGGAAAATCAGAATGGAATAATCCTGCACTTCGCGATATAGACCGTCCTTTAAAAATGAGAGGCGTTAATGCCGTTCGTCGAAATGTTTCACATATTTTACCTGAAGAAAAACCTGAAATAATTGTAAGCAGCCATGCCATCAGGGCAGCTCATACAGCTATTATAGCCGCCGGTTCAATGGAAATTTCTTACAGGTCTGTTGCAATTGATGAGATTCTTTATCTTGCTGATGTTGAATTATTGGATCAGTATATGAAGGATACCAAAAATAACTTTTTTTCGTTGATGATGGTAGGACATAATCCGGGATTTACAGAATGGATTAACCGCTATCTTGAGGTTCCATTGGAGAATCTTCCAACTGCCGGGTTGGCAACTTTTGTTTTTGCTTCGGAACTATGGCAAAATGTTGGAAAAGAAAATATTCTGGAGGCAAGGCTCCATTTGCCTTCTAAATAAGAATATTGTTCTTTGTAAACCATACATATTTGTGTTAGGGGAAGTTATAATGAAATAAAATGATGATATCATGACAAATAATAAGAAGCAGGGGAAATCTAATGAAATGCATATTGTAAACAGAGAGATAAGCTGGTTGTCTTTTAATCATCGTGTTTTGCAGGAAGCTGATGATCCTCGTGTGCCACTTATAGAAAGAGTCCGCTTTTTGGGAATATATTCAAATAATCTGGATGAATTTTTTAAAGTCAGAGTGGCCAGTGTTCGCAGAATGATAGATCTTAAGATTAATCCGCAAAAATCCTTGGGAGACTCCCCCAAAAACATACTGCAGGAAATACAAAAAAGGGTTATACGCTATCATGCACAATTTGAGTCAATATACGCACACTTGAAGGAAGAACTGGAGAAAGAAGGCATTGTTATTGTTGATGAAAAAAAAATCAATGAGAAACAAGGGGCTTACATTCATCAATATTTTAAGAATATAATACTCCCCTCGCTTACTGTTCTTCTGTTAAGTAAAGACAGGGAGTTTCCTTATCTTAAGGATAAATCCATTTATCTTATGACAAAAATGTCAAATCAGAATAAGACAAAACATCAGTATGCGCTTATCGAAATCCCTTCAGACATGCACTCCCGTTTTCTTGTCCTTCCCAAAGAATGTGAGAAAAATTTTGTCATGTTGCTTGATGATGTTATACGCTATTGTTTGTCAGATGTTTTCTCTATCTATGATTATGCTCATTTTGAGGCTTATACGATCAAGTTGACCAGAGATGCAGAATTGGATATAGACAATGATGTCTCCAAAAGTTTTCTGGAAAAGATTAGTTCAGGGGTATTGGGAAGAAGCAAAGGACAACCGGTTCGTTTTATTTATGATGCTGAAATGCCGCGAGAATTGGTGGATTTTATAAAAGAAAAACTACAATTGGATGACCATGACAATATTATTGCAGGAGGAAGATACCATAATTTTAAGGATTTTATGAAATTTCCTTCGCTTGGGAGAAAAGATCTGGAACATGTCAAAACCAAACCATTAAAACACAAGGCTTTTCATAAGGGAGCTTCGTCCAACATGCTCGATGTGATAGCTAAAAAGGATGTCATGTTACATTTCCCTTATCATGATTTTCTTCAGTATATCTTTTTACTTAAAGAAGCTTCCATTGATCCTGCGGTACAATCTATCTATGTTACGCTCTATCGGGTAGCCGAAGATTCAAAGGTGGTTAATGCTTTGGTCAATGCCGCCCAAAACGGGAAAAAAGTAATTGTTAATATTGAATTGCAGGCGCGTTTTGACGAAGAAGCCAATATTGCGTGGTCGAAGAAACTTGAAGAAGCGGGTGCAACAGTTTTGTTTGGCATTGCCGGACTCAAGGTGCATTCCAAATTGACATTGATATCCCGCAAGGAAAAGGGGCGTAATATGGATTATGCATGTGTGGGAACAGGAAATTTTCATGAGGGAACAGCAACCTTATATACTGACCTGTTGTTAATGACATCAGATACGCGTATTACCAGGGGTGTAAAGCGGGTTTTTAAATTATTTCAGAATACTTACGGGAATTTTACTTTTCGAAATCTATTGGTCTCTCCATTAAATCAAAGACGGAATCTTGCGAGGCTTATTGATAATGAAATAAAGCTGGCAAACCAGGAAAAATCGGCTTTGATCATCATGAAGATGAATAGTCTTGTTGACAAGGACCTTATTTTTAAGCTCTATCAGGCCAGTTGTGCAGGGGTTGAAATCAGGTTAATTGTCAGGGGAATATGCTGTCTCGTGCCGGGAGTAGAGGGAATGAGTGAAAATATTGAGGTTGTTAGTATAGTGGATAAATTTCTTGAACATTCCCGGATATTTGTTTTTGGGAATAATGAAAATCCTCTGTATTATATATCCTCAGCAGACTGGATGGGACGGAATCTGGATTATAGGGTGGAAGTAACATGTCCCGTGCTGGATAAAAAGATCAAAAAAGAATTACAGGATTATTTGGATATTCAACTGAACGATAATGTAAAAGCACGTGTTATTAATGCCGAACAGGATAACACGTATAAAAAAACTGATATGTCATACCAAAACAGATCCCAGCTTATGTTCTACGAGTATTATGCAAAAAGGGATGTTGAAAACAGAGAGTTAACATGGGAATCTGCTTGACAGGTAAACGTATAGCATTTTATACCCTGGGATGTAAGCTTAATTTTTCTGAAACTTCAACAATCTCAAGATTGGCTCAGAATAATGGAATGGAAGTAGTTCCATTTCAGGAAGAAGCGGATGTTTATGTTATTAATACATGTTCGGTAACTCGTCAGGCAGAAAAAAAATGCAGAAATATTATACGTAGGGCAATACGTTCAAACAAGGACAGTATGGTCGTTTTGATAGGGTGTTATGCCCAACTGAAACCTGAAGATTTGGCTGAACTGGGGGTGGCTTTGGTGCTGGGAATTGATGAAAAACAACATTTGTTGCGACATATTGTTAATTATTTCGAAACAGGAGAACAACAAATTGTTAGAAATAATACCACATGTGCATTGGATTTTTATCCTGCTCATTCGCTGAAAGAAAGAACAAGGTCTTTTTTGAAGGTTCAGGATGGGTGCGATTATTTTTGCTCATACTGTACCATTCCTTACGCACGGGGAAGAAGCAGAAGTTCTACCGTAGATGAAGTACTTGAAATAGCATCAGATATCATAGATTCGGGAATTTCGGAAATTGTTTTGACGGGAGTTAATATTGGAGATTTTGGGAAACATACAGGGGAAACATTTATTCAATTGATCCGGGCACTGGATCAGCTGCCGGGTGATTATCAGTACAGGATATCTTCAATTGAGCCTGACCTTTTAAGTTCTGAAATTGTTTCATTTGTTTCGAAAAGTAAGCACTTTACCCCGCATTTCCATATACCATTGCAATCCGGATCTGATACAATATTGGAAGGTATGAGGCGGAAATATAATGTAAGAATGTTTGAAGAATGCGTGAATTTTATCAGAAAACTTATGCCGGACGCAGGGATTGGGGTTGATATAATAACGGGTTTCCCGGGAGAGGACGATGCAATGTTTCTTGAAACACTACATTTTTTACAAAAAATGGATATTTCCTATGGAAATATTTTTCCTTTTTCCGAAAGCCCAGGAACCCGTGCTAAAAAGTTAGA
>CAYSRH010000021.1:0-2343 GCA_964433245.1 uncultured Bacteroidales bacterium
TTCTGCCATTCATCCTTCCATACTTGTTCATGAGCTTTTCTCGCGAGTTCTATATTCTGAAACCCATATAATGAATTCAGGCAACGATTGGCAAAATCTTCGCCATCCCAATGGGTGGCTACTGAAAAAACAAATTCAAGGGTATCTTTGCCAGGCAGGGTAATCGTGTACTGATCACTTGCGTCATCCTTTTTTACAGGATAATTGCTTCTTGCTGCCCAAAAAACCCGGGTGAAGCTATTTGCATTATTCGAGGCAATAATCAGGTTTTCATTTATTCTTTTTGTTTTATATGCTTTGTTTCCCACCGGGTGGATAATCCGATTTTCAGCTTCAAAATCTTGCACGGGAAGCAACAATGATAAATGAAGTTCATTATCTGAAAGGTTCGTTATATTCATTACAAGCAAATTCTTGTTTGCTTTGGAAAAAAACACCTCGCTTTTATACCCTTCTTCTTTGTTCTTCCAATGTGTGGTAATAATCCCTGTTTTCAGGTCAAGAAGTTGGTTATATTCATCGCCTTCTATGTTGCTTTTAAACACAGGACCAAGTAAAGGGGCTCGTTTTATAGTGTTTTTCCAGTTTTCCGATAACCAAAGATTTTCAAATCCCAACCCGTCATGGTTGATCAACCCACCCATGTCTTCGTTGCCCAGTAATATTTTTACATGGGTAGAATCGTTAACATTTCTTGTAACGGCATGGGAATCAAGTATAGAATCTCTCAAATAATCAATGTCTGTATTAATTAAAGCCGGCTCTTTATTGCAACCAATTAATAATAAAATCAGAGCCGACATGAGTAATGAGAATTTAAAGGCATTTCTTTTCATATGTTTATATTTTATTTTTTTAATTTTATGGGCATCTCAAAACTGTTTTTTGATGCCACGATTTTCGAAACAAATATAATTCTCTTTTTTCTAAAAACCTAATTTTACCCAACCCTTTTTATAATGATGTATATCAGGTAATTAACATTTTAAAATTTTATATTTAGACATACCTATCCCATTAAGCCTGCATTATTTACTACTGGTGCAACTGCTATTTTTAATTGTGTGCATCTACAAATAACACGTGCCCGTGTTTGAGTTGTGGATATTTTGTCATGTATTCAAATCAAAACAATAAACTTTTCCTTTAAATAAAAAACGCCTACAAGTCAGCGACTTGTAGGCGTTTTTTTGTACTCCCTAGGGGATTTGAACCCCTGTTACCGGGATGAAAACCCGGCGTCCTAGGCCTCTAGACGAAGGGAGCATAATTCTTTTTCGAGGTGCAAATATATACAGTTTTTTAAAACTGCAAATGCTTTTTTGATAAAAAAATCGGAGATGATTTCATTGAGATAAGGAATACATATTTTATTTTGGTATTTTTGATCGTTTTTTGATGCATAAATGTTAAAAATCCGAAAAAATGCGCATATTGGTTTTAGGTTCCGGTGGCAGAGAGCACACCTTTGTATGGAAATTATCACAGAGTAAAAAAGTTGAAAAAATTTATATTGCCCCTGGAAATGCCGGGACTTCGAAATTAGCTGAAAATGTGGATATTGCATTGTCAGATTTTTCGGCAATAGAGGAGTTTGTTGTATCACATGGTATTGGTATGCTTCTGGTTGGTCCTGAACAACCTCTGGTGGATGGTATTACGGATTATTTCAGAAACAGCCCGGAATTACAGGACGTACTTGTCGTAGGACCTTCTTCTCATGGTGCAAAATTGGAAGGAAGCAAAGATTTTGCAAAATCTTTTATGGAAAAATATAAGATTCCGACAGCAAAATATAAAACCTTTACAAAAAAACGAATGCAGGAAGCTGTTGATTTCATGAAAACTCTGTCTCCCCCATATGTTTTAAAAGCCGATGGCCTGGCGGCAGGAAAAGGGGTTGTTATTTTGGATACAGTTGATGAAGCTGAAAAAGAATTGCAGGAGATGTTTTCCGGAAAATTTGGTGAAGCAGGCAATCAGGTGGTCATTGAAGAATTTTTATCAGGAATAGAACTTTCGGTTTTTGTTCTGACGGATGGAGAAAATTATGTCATGCTTCCCGAAGCCAAAGATTATAAGAGAATAGGGAAAGGAGATACAGGATCGAATACCGGTGGTATGGGTTCCGTTTCGCCTGTTCCGTTTGCCCACGGAGGATTTTTGGAGAGGGTTGAAAAAGAAGTTGTAAAGCCTACAATAAAAGGCATCCATGCTGAAAAAATGGATTATATCGGATTTGTATTTATTGGCTTGATGAATTGCCAGGGACAGCCGAAAGTTATAGAGTATAACGTACGTATGGGTGATCAAGAGAACACATCTGAACTCCAGTCACTTGAA
>CAYSRH010000021.1:2353-12338 GCA_964433245.1 uncultured Bacteroidales bacterium
GTGGTACTTCGTATTAAAAATGATTTTCTGGATCTTTTGAAAGCGGCAGCCACAAAAAAATTAGAAGAAGAAAAGATTCGTATTGATCCTGACTATGCAGCAACGGTTGTATTGGTTTCTGAGGGTTATCCCGAAAGGTATAAAAAAGGAGAGATTATTGAAATCGCAGACAATATTCAGGATAGTATAGTGTTTCATGCCGGCACGAAAATCGAAGGGGAAAATATTGTGACAAATGGAGGGCGTGTGTTAAATGTGACGTCTATAGCAGGTAGCATGCAGGAAGCTCTGGATAAAAGTTTCAAAAGTGCTGAAGCAGTAAAATATAAAGGCAGGTATTATCGTGATGACATAGGTTTTGACATAAAAAATTCTGATGCGTAAACAGTTTTTTACATCTTCATCACCCGGAATAATCTTGTTGATACCATTGCTGATCCTTGCTCTTTGGTTTCAATCTTTTTTCTTTGACAGGTGGGAACCTCTCTCGTTTGATGGTTATCAGATGCCTCTGTATCGTTTGGTTTATTCTTTTTTTATTGAATACCTGACATGGGGGCGAATTGTTTCTATTCTTATTGTTTTATTGCTGGCAACTTATTTAATAAGGATCAATTATCGTTTTATAATTCTCCGGAAACAAAGCTATCTTCCGGCTTTATTGTTTGTTGTTTTTTCTGGTTTTATGCTTGATTTACAGCGTTTTATTCCTGTTTTGCCGGCAGCAATAGCCTATCTTTATATGATTGAGGTTCTTTTTCAAAATTATGAAAAAAGAACACTTACAGACAACATCTTTAAACTTTCTTTTTTTATTGGAATTGCTTCTTTTTTTTATGCTCCATCGCTTTTATTTATGATTCCTTTATGGATTGGAATGATTTTATTACGCCCGTTTTTTTGGAGGGAGTGGGTGTATTCTTTGCTTGGTGTGTTATTACCCTTTGTTTTTTATTTGATAATAGGTTTTTTGTCTGACACATATTTTTTGAAGCTTCATACATTGAAAGACAACCTATTTTATTTTTCTCAGGATAAGATAGATACAGGATTTTTGAACAGGGCAGTTCTTTTTTATGTTTTGTTTTTGCTTTGGCTTATTATTTCTTATATGATGCGTACAGAATTAAAAACCAAAGTGAAAACTCGCAGATTTTTGCAATTTCTGTTTTTATTATCAATCAGTTCTTTACTTTTCCTATTATTAATACCTTCCGTAGGAAAGGAATTTCTTATTATTTTATTTATTCCATTATCTTTTCTGACTGCTAATTATTACATCAATAGCAGACGTAAATTTTGGATTCAGGTTAGTATATATTATTTGATTTTCCTGATCGTAATGAATCAGTTAAGTGTTTTTGTGTTCTAATGAAGAATTTTTTATCAGAGTCAGGAAAGAGAGTAGATTTATGATCCGGCAGCGATATTGTAAATTTTCTTTTTCACATAATGATGTAATTCTGTCACAATTCCTTTCACATCAAAACCACAGAGGGCATAAAGTTCTTCGGGGTCTCCCTGGGGAATAAAGCGATCCGGGATACCCAGCATTTTTATGCGGCTTTTATATCCATGTTCATTGGCAAATTCCAGGATCGCAGAGCCAAAACCACCTTTGAGGCACCCATCTTCTATGCATATAATTTCATCGAATCTTTTAAAAACAGAATGCAGCAGGTCTTCATCCAAGGGTTTGACAAATCGCATGTCATACAGAGCGACACTCAACAGTTCTTCGTTGAATTGAGCTATGGCTTGTTTAGCAAAGATACCCGGTTGACCAATTGTAAGGATTGCGATATCTGCACCTGCTTTTATTTCTCTTCCTTTGCCTGCCGGAATTTCCTGAAAGGGCTTTTTCCACTCCGGATAAATTCCTCGTCCTTTGGGATACCGGATTGAAATGGGACCTTTCGGATTGAGTTGTGCAGTATATAGCATGTTTCGAAGTTCAATTTCATCCATTGGTGCAGCAATGGTCATGTTAGGAATACAACGTAAAAAAGCGATGTCGTAGGCTCCATGATGAGAGGGTCCGTCACTGCCAACCAAACCTGCCCGGTCTATACAAAAGACAACGGGAAGATTTTGTAAAGCAACATCATGAATGATCTGGTCATAAGACCGTTGAAGAAAAGTTGAGTAGATATTGCAAAAAGGAATGATACCTTCAGTAGCAAGTCCGGCAGAAAAAGTTACGGCATGTTGTTCTGCAATGCCTACATCATATACCCTTTCGGGCAATGCTTCTTTGAGGATGTCCATGGAAGACCCACTTTGCATGGCGGGGGTAACACCGACGATATTGTCATTTTTTATAGCAAGTTCCAACAATGTTTTTCCGAAAACTTTCTGATATTTTGGAAGGGGGGATTTTGAAGAATGTAATTTGATGATCTCTCCCGTTAATTTATTGAATTTTCCGGGGGAATGCCAAATAGTTTGTGAGGCTTCGGCGAAGGAATATCCTTTCCCCTTTTTTGTCAGGCAATGTAATATTTTAGGTCCGGGGATTTCACGTAAATCCTTTAAAATACTGATAAGATGTAAAACATCATTTCCGTCAACAGGACCAAAATAACGAAAATTAAAAGATTCAAAGAGGTTACTTTGTTTTGAAAAAAAGGATTTGATTGATCGTTCTATTTTTTGTGCCAATTTTTGATAATTTGGTCCTAATTTATTCAATATGCCAAGCAGATTCCAGACTTCATCTTTCAACTTGTTGTAAGTTTTTGATGCGGTAATATCTGTCAGGTAGTCTTTCAGCGCACCCACACTCGGGTCAATAGATATATTGTTGTCATTGAGAATGATCAACAGGTTTGCTTTTTCAGAGCCTGCATTGTTGAGTCCTTCAAAAGCAACTCCTCCGGTCAGGGATCCGTCTCCGATGACAGCTATTGCATGATTTTGTTTCCCTTTTTTCTGATCAGCAATGGCCATTCCGAGAGCAGCAGAAATGGAAACAGAACTGTGTCCGCCCTGGAATGCATCATAAGGACTTTCATCTCTTCTTGGAAATCCACTGATGCCACCGTATTTTCTGTTTGTATGAAATGTATTCCTTCTTCCGGTAAGTATTTTATGACTGTAAGCCTGATGTCCAACATCCCATACGATTTTATCTTCCGGGGCATTAAATACATGGTGCAGGGCAACGGTCAACTCTACAACGCCCAGACTAGCCCCAAGGTGTCCGGGGTTAGAAGAAACTTCATCAATGATAAATTGTCTCAGTTCTTTGCTAAGTGTAAGCAAATCCTCCGGCAGAAGATCTTTCATGTCTTTCGGAGAATCAATTTTATTCAGTAAAGTGTAATTCATTTCTTCTCTGATATTTTACAAGCAGGGTAAAAATTTATCATTTCTTCCTCAATATTCACTTTTTACCCGAAAGAAAATTGTGATACTTAAATGCAAATTTACAAAATATATGAATACGATTCAATTTTATCATTTTTATGAATAAAATTACAAATGAAATTTTTTATGTACATTTGTTTTTAAAGAAAAAAACAAAAAAAATCACACCAAGATGACCGGTAAAAAACAAAAAACAAAAACTCTCATCAGCCCCATATTATTGTGTTGGCTTGTAGCTTATATTTTTATGAATGCCTGTGTTCCGCCAACCCGGCTTGCTGAACTGGAAACCCAGCATGTAGAGTGTGTGGATGAGCGGGAACACCTGAAAGCCAGAAATGAGTTTCTGACGGTTGAAAATACAGAAATGAAAGCACTTCTCGGAGGCTTGGAAACAGAAGTTGAACAGCTTGTTCAGGATAGTATAGAAAAGAATGATGCATTTTCCAGAATAACGATTGAATACAAAAATCTTCAGGATCGTTATAATCGTTTACGCGAAGCACAGGAAGACCTGAAGCAAGGGAGTGCACGGGAAACCAAAAGGTTATTGACTGAGCTTCAGGCTGCCCAGGATGATTTACAAAGAAGAGAAAATGACCTTCGTGCTCTTGAAGTTGAATTACAGGAAAAAAGAAAAAATATTGAAGAAATGCAGCAGGAATTAAGGAGTCAAAAAACGAGGCTAGTAGAATTGGAAAGGGTGTTAAACAGTCAGGATTCAATAATGAATGCTTTGCGTCAGAAAGTATCTTCGGCATTGCTTGGATTTGAAGGACAAGGATTAACAGTGACAAGAAAAAACGGAAATGTGTATGTTTCTCTTGAAGAAAAATTATTGTTTAAAACCGGAAGTTCAGAAATAGGCACTGAGGGGCAGCGGGCATTGAAACAACTGGCGAAAGTGCTGGAGCAGAATAAAGATATTAACATTATGATAGAAGGTCACACAGATGATGTTCCGTATATTAGTTCCGGTTCGATCCTGGATAACTGGGACCTTAGTGTCAAAAGAGCCACAGCTGTTGTCCGGATTTTATTGGATGGAACAACAATAGATCCCGAGCGATTAACAGCAGCAGGGAGAGGGGAATACATGCCCGTAGATCCTGCAAAAACACCTCAGGCCCGTGCAAAAAACAGGCGGACAGAAATTATTCTTACTCCTGATCTGGATGAGTTATATCGTTTGTTTAGTGAGTAAATACTGTTATTATTATTTTGCATTTGTTAAGAGTCTTACCATAAAAAAGATTCTTAATGTCCTTGTTGTACAGTTTGCTTATTTGATTTCTATACTATTTCGTTGTCCTGTAATAGCCGGAAATCCTTATGTCTTTACAATAGAGCCAACAAACCGTTGTGATCTGTCTTGTCCTCAGTGTGATAAAGGCAGAGGTTTGCTTACACGAAAGTCAGGAGACATGTCTTATGATACATTTTGTGGAATAATAGACAAGATATGTCCTTACACAATTTTTCTTATGTTGTATTTTCAGGGAGAACCCTTGCTACATCCTGATATACACAGGATGATACAATATGCCAGGTTGAAAAGTATATTTGTAGTACTCAATACAAACGGAAATCAGATAAGCCCACTTGTTGCCAAGAGGCTTGTTCAGGCAGATTTGAATAAGATTATTGTTTCGGTTGATGCAATGCAATCAGATACGTATAAAATTTACCGAAGGGGAGGGGAATTGTGTAAGGTGTTGGAAGGAATACGTTTTTTACAGCAAGAAAAGAAATCAAACAAGAAGAAAGGCTTTTTAATTGTTGCCCAATATCTTGCATTTTTACACAATGAAAAAGAGATTGCAAATAAGCGAAAGTTGAAAAATCATTCCGGAGCAGATAAAGTATCTGTAAAAACGGCACAGATACTTTATTCTGAAGAAAAACGCCAATGGCTTCCTCGAAAAAAAAACCTTAATCGTTATACCAAGCCAATTTTTATTGATCGTGCCAAAGGGTGTAAACGTTTATGGACAACAATGACGATCACTTTTTCCGGAGATGTGGCTTTGTGTTGTTACGACAAAAACTTATTGAACAGTTATGGAAACATTTTAAAATCAAATTATGATCACCTGTATCGTAGCCAAAGTTTACAGACAATCCGAAAAGCAATATTAAAGAAAAGCAATTATCCTATGATATGTAACAACTGTAATGGTTAGGAAAATTGCTGTACTGGCTTTTTGTTGGTAAAGAGATGGCAAAAACAATACAATAAATACAGATGATATGAAACTTCATTTTCTCTGGTTCCTTATATGTCTTTTTACTCCATAGATAGTAAAAAGTTACAACAGGAAAAGCAAAACTAAATTTTCATGATATCATCTTCTTTTTTTACAATTTTTTCGTCAGCAATTTTTGTAAATTTATCAGTTAGTTGTTGAATTTGGTCCATGGCATTTTTGGAAAGGTCCTCTGCCAAACCGTCTTTTTCAAGAAGTTTTATGTTATTGTTGGCATCTTTTCGTATGTTGCGTATGGAAATTTTGGCATTTTCACCTTCTCCCCGGACCTGTTTTACCAGATCTTTTCTTCTTTCTTCTGTAAGAGGAGGGAGGACGAGCCGAATGACTTCCCCATTATTGGCAGGGGTAAGACCAATATTAGCGGATAAAATAGCTTTTTCTATAACGGTAATCAAATCTTTCTCCCATGGTTGAATCGTGATGGTACGGGAATCAGGCGATAATATACTGGCGGCCTGATTAATTGGTGTCATTACTCCGTAGTAGTCAATGTTAATTCCTTGTAGCATATTTGGATCAGCTTTTCCTGCACGTATGCCTGTAAGAATTTTTTCCAAATGAGTAATAGCTTTTTGCATGTTTTCCGATGCATCTTCCTGAATGAGTGTAATTTCTTCTTCCATTGTTTTAAATATTAGTTGGTTAATATTATAATTTATACAGGAGAAACAATAGTTCCTGCATTTTTTCCTAATACAAGATCTTTTAAAATCCCTTGTTTATTAATATTGCATACGATAATGGGGAGTTTATTTTCTTTACACATGGTGAATGCTGTCATATCCATGACTTTCAAGTTTTTATTAATAGCATCATCAAAGTTAAGTGAATCAATCTTCGTAGCTTTTGGATTTTTTTTCGGGTCATCGGAGTATATTCCATCAACATCAGTTCCTTTGATCAGGACATCAGCATTGATTTCAACAGCTCTGAGTGAAGCAGCTGTATCTGTTGTAAAAAATGGATTTCCTGTACCTCCGGAGAATATAACAATGGTTTTGCTGCTTAAAGCCCTGAGGGCTTTAGATCGGGAATAAAAATCTGCGATGGGTTCCATTCTTGTTGCTGTAAGCACTTTGGCATTAAGACCATTTTGTTGTAAAGAAGATTTTAATCCAATGCTGTTGATTACTGTTGCGAGCATCCCCATATAATCACCATTCACACGGTCAATCCCTGTATTATTATTTTTTAATCCACGAAAGATATTTCCTCCTCCAATGACAATTCCCACTTCAACTCCTAATTCTGCCAGTTCTTTGATTTGATCAATATAAAGAATAAGTTTCTCGGCAGAAATAGATTGTTGCTGGTCCATCAAAGCTTCACCACTTAGTTTTAAAAGAATCCGATTATATTTTATCATAAAAAATAGTTGTTATTTAATTTTTGTAATAAAAGTAAATAAAAAAAATGGGATAAAAAAAAAAGAGAGCCTGACAAGACTCTCTTTTTAACAAATAATCACTATTGTCGCTCAACCTTAACTTATGCATCCTGTAAGGACACGAGAATTATCAACAAATTCAGAACAATATTTTTCCAGACAACAATGATAAATAATATTGAAAAGGTAAAAAACTAATCAGTAAGAGAAAAGCGATTAAATTCTGTTACAGTAAGTTCTTTGTCATTTTGTTCAAGATATTGTTTGACAGAGGTTTTATTGTCTTTAATAAAAGCCTGGTTCAACAATGTACTTTCTTTAAAAAACTTGTTAAGTTTTCCCATGGCAATTTTTTCAAGCATAGTTTCAGGTTTTCCTTCCTGACGGGCTTGTTCTTTGCCAATTTCTATTTCTTTATCAATGACATTCTGGGGAACATTTGACTGGTCAACAGCAACAGGATTCATAGCTGCTACCTGCATTGCCACGTCTTTAGCAACTTGCTCATCACAATTTTTGTTGAATCCAACCAAAGTTGCTATTTTATTGCCGGGGTGAATGTAGGTAATCACTTTTTCTGCTTTGATGGCAGTAAAAGCTGAAAGATCAACTTTTTCACCTATTGCGGCAATGGCATCACTAATCTTATCAGCAATGGTAACATTTTCAAAAGGCAACTTTTTTACTTCATCGAGAGAAGAAGGTTTTTTTTCAATGATGACATCAAGGAACGATTCGGCCAGTTTAACAAAATCTTCATTTTTGGCAACAAAGTCAGTTTCACAATTCAGAATGATCATTGCGCCATATGTTGAATGGCTATCTGTTTTTGCTATGGCAGCACCTTCTCCGGCTTCCCTGTCAGCTCTCTTACTGGCAATGGCTTTCCCTTTTTCCCGGATAATCTTTATGGCATCATCAATATTACCATCAGCTTCAGTGAGGGCTTTTTTACAATCAAGCATTCCGGCTCCGGTGAGTTTCCTTAATTTTGCAACATCTACAGCCTTTATTTCCATTTTTATTTATTTTTAGTGTGGAGTAATTTAATAATCAATTAAATTTTATTTTTCTTCTTCTTTTTCAGCCTCATTTGTTTCTTTCTCTTTTTTTTCGGTTTTCCCGGCATCTGTTTTTTTATTTTCAGCCTCTTTATTGTTATCTTCTGCCTTAGTTTTTTCTACAGTGTCCTCTTCAACATTTACACGCTCTGTTTTCTCTGGTTCTGTTTTTTCAACAACCTTTGTGCTGGTTCTTTTTCTGGTTGAAGATGTACTTTTTTTCTCTTTCTTTTCTTCATTATCCGAGGTTTCTTTTTCAGCCTTTCTTTCTGAAAGGCCTTCTTTAAGAGCATCAATTATTTTTCCAAGAACAAGGGAGATGGATTTTGATGCATCATCGTTTGCCGGAATAGGAAAATCAATGGGCGTTGGGTCTGTATTTGTATCCACCAAAGCAATAATTGGTATCCCAAGAATTTTGGCTTCTCGCACAGCAATGTGTTCTTTGTTGATATCAATAATAAATAAAGCAGAAGGCAATCGTGTCATATCAACAATACTTCCAAAGTTTTTTTCAAGTTTAGTTCTTTGTCGTTGAATCTGCAATCGTTCTCTTTTGGAAAGATTATCGTAAGCACCATCAGCTGTCATTTTATCTATGGTAGTCATCTTTTTGATGGTTTTCCTAATTGTGGGAAAATTGGTTAACATTCCTCCGGGCCATCTTTCTGTTACAAAAGGCATATTTGTAGGTCCTACCTGTTCTTCAAGAATGTCTTTTGCTTGTTTTTTTGTTGCAACAAAAAGGATTCTTCTTCCACTTTTGGCAATTTGGTGTATAACATTACAGGCTTCTTCAAGTTTTTCGGCAGTCTTATGCAGGTCAATAATATGAATTCCATTACGTTCCATAAAAATATAAGGAGCCATTGCAGGATTCCACTTTCTCTTAAGGTGTCCAAAATGCACACCGGCATCTAATAATTCATCGAAATTTGCTTTTGCCATTTTAATTGTTTTTTAAGTTTACATTCATTGACTCAATTATCCGGTAGCTCTGATTAGAAGTCCGGATAATTTAGATACTAAACTGGTATTATAATTGAAAATAATATGTCTGATTCTATCGTTTGCTGAATTGGAATTTTTTCCTTGCCTTGGGTTGTCCCGGTTTTTTTCGTTCAACCTGACGAGGATCCCTGCGAAGAAGGTTGTTTGTTTTAAGCACTGGTCTTTGTTCAGGATCCATTTTTACAAGAACTCTGGCAATACCTAATTTTACAGCCTCAGCCTGTCCGTTTATTCCGCCTCCGAGTACAGCAATTTTTATGTCAAATTTTCCTGCGAAACCGGTTGTTTCAAGAGGCTTTACAACAGCATCCTGCATTGCAACAGTTGGGAAATATTCTTTATAATCTTTGTTATTTACGACAATACTTCCTTTACCTTCGGACAAGTACACTCTTGCGATGGCTCTTTTTCTTCTACCTACTGCATTTAAAATATCCATGATATATATTATAAATTAATAGTTTTTGGTTCTTGTGCTTCATGCTTGTGTTCTGACCCCACATATACGTGTAAATTTCTGAACAGATCACTTCCGAGACGGTTCTTAGGAAGCATGCCTTTGATTGCCCTTTCAAGAATTAATGCGGGATTTTTTTTGTAAACATCTGCCGGAGTTTCTGACCTTTGACCTCCCGGATATCCTGAGTGGCGAATATATTCTTTTTGCTCCCATTTGTTTCCTGTCAACTTTATTTTTTCAGCATTGATAATGATGACATTATCACCACAATCAACATGGGGAGTAAAATCCGGTTTATGTTTTCCTCTGAGAATTTTTGCAACAGCAGAAGATAATCTGCCGAGTACTTTGTCTGTAGCATCAACAAGAACCCACTCTTTGTTTACGGTTTCTTTGTTTGCTGAAACGGTTTTGTAACTAACTGCGT
>CAYSRH010000022.1:0-12285 GCA_964433245.1 uncultured Bacteroidales bacterium
GGTGTTTTACTATTGTTTTCTTCAATGTTTACAACACCAAGGTCGAAATCACTTTCTTTTGGTTCAGGGTATAGTGTGGTTTCCCCTCCTGTTGTGAGGGGAAGGTCATATTTTCTCCATTCACTTCGTATCAGGTTCAGGGTAGCAAATCTTAAAACGATCGGATCTGTCCAACCCGTCAATATCATACGCATAAAACGAATGGAAGACAGGTCATCTTTTCCGTTGAATGATTGACCTTCACGTATGGGTATTCTGAAATGATACCAGTCAACCGGGGATTCTTCTCCGTTGGCAAAGGTTGCTGTATAAGACACTTTGTCCATGATATAGGGGTGTTCTTCAACACTCATGCTATTGGGTGTCAGGTTTAGCTTGTAAAACAGGTAAGCTTCATGGTCATCAAGGGTGTTGTCATTGTTAATATCTTCGACATCCGGGGTTGTGTAGCTTGACTGGTTGTAAGATGTTGTTGTTTGTTCACTTGCAGGAGAGTTCCCATCCATTCCGTTATAGTACCTGTATCGTTCAAGTATTCCTGCCTGCCTGTTATCAAACTCCTGGTCCCTATAATGAACAAAATTGTCTTTTGAAGGATCGGATCTTTTTCCGGTATAGGTATTCGCATTAAGAATTGGTCTGATCGTCTGAAGATAGTCATTAAAAAAATCTTGTTCCCGCTGATCATCAAGCCCGTCTAAACCAACATCCTGATATAAACGGGCATCCGGGTCATTATCAAAAGCATTGACCAGTGATTGTCCTTTGGGAACACGTCCCCAATGTGTCCAATAGACACTTTCTTCATCATCAAAAGGAGGAAGTCCGTTTTCAAAACTTTTTCTTTCATCTTTCAGAACATCTTCTGAAATATCCCCAAGATGGATGATTAATTCACCTCCGGTATTTTCTTCGTTTTCTTCAATAAAGGGATCCATAAGCCAAAAATCGATAAATTCAATATTGGCGTCTTCAAAGTTGTTTGTTGGAAGTGAACGCATAATTCCTCCCCATTTCTGTTCCGGATTTTTCAAGGTGCCATCTGTGTTCAGGTCCGGGTTGAAGTTATAAGGACCACGCTCATTCGGATTAAACATCAGGTTAAGTACCGGAATATTTGTTGGTAATCCCTGTATTTGTTGTCTTTCCGGCCATATTTCTTTTTCGAAAACTTCTCTTACAAGATGACTTGACTGGATATCCGGATTATCTTTGATATAATCAGGTGTCTCCGGATTTTGTCTTTGAAATAGAGGATCAATAATAAACCAGGAGAGCATTGACCGGTGATACCCATAGGCTTTGTGGTCTCCGGAAATTACTGAATCTGCATGGTACTCAGGTCTTTGTGCCGGTGTACTGGAAAGCACCCATCGGTTTAATGCACGTACGTCAATTCTGGTTTCTGATCCTTCAAAGTCATCAATATAGGCAACCCCCCCTTTATCAAGCGCCCTGGAGTGACCGGGAATCAAGTGTGCAAATTCTCCTTCAACACTGATTCTGGATGTTTCCCGGGTGTCAATAAAAGGTATTTTATCCACCAGTGTTGTTAAAAGAGGAACTTCGGTGGAGTAACTTCCATCAACACCCCATATTGTATTGGAGATAGGTTCATCTCCCATATTAACTTTTTTTGTTAATGGTTTTTCTGTAAGGTTTAGAATAGTGCCTCCCAAACGAAAATTCTCTGACACATGATAATCAAGGTGTGTTCCGATCATTGTTTTTGTTTGAAAATTAAATAGTTGATTGCTTTCCAATGTAATTTGGATTGGTGTTCCGGATTCTAATAGACCCTCGTTTAGTATCTGGAGTCTTCCCAGTGTGTAATCAACGGAATAATCCTGTCCTTCAACGAGTTTGTTTCCGCCTGCTGTTACGATCACAGAACCTTTCGGAATATTCATCGCATTCAGGGGGATGTCTGATCCTACGGATGATTTGTAATCACCTTTGATCACAAACTTTTTTTTGTCGGCGATTTGATTGGCTTTTGTTTTTGTGGAATCATACAATTCATTGTAAACATATTTTCTTGCAATATCAGGGTCTTTGATGATGGAGTCACCCAAATAGCGACCAAAGGGTTCTCTCATAGGAAAAATAATACGTCCCCGGTTAGCAAGTATTGTAATCCCCTCAAGAAAATCAAAACGTCCGTCAGGATATGGATCCATCTGACTGTTAACATTGTCAAAATTCAGAAGTTGCAGGAGTAGTTTGTTGTTGATCCCGTCTTTTTCAATAGGTAAATAGGGTACTTCTGTTCCGATTTCATCGCTTTTGTAAAGAATATATAATTCAAAATCTTCACGTGATATTTGAAATGCTCCGAGAGAATAAATATTTTTCATCATCAGGTTCCAGGGTTTTCCTTTGGCTATTCTCGGATTAAGATTTGTGCCTTTGATTAATTTCAGAAAAAGATTTCCGGAAGTCATCGTATTATTGGACAATTCACCTACCTTATAAGTTTTTCCCCTGTAAGTATATTCAAAGGCAACAGCCAGAACTTCATCGTTTCGTAAGGCAAAATTAAGTGAAATATAACCCAATGTCGGATTCAGTGTATATTCATTACGATTCAGTCGCCTTGCATTTTCTATTCTTTCGTAATCAATACCTCTGGTCATTCCATAGTTTCCAAGAATCATGGAGAGACTGTCAATTTGCCTTAAAGATGAATTGCCATTTATAGAAGAATACAGGTTATTTTGACCATTAAACGGAATCTCAAGGCTGGTTGCTGTGGTGGACCATGTCTCGTTAAAACGGTCGTCAGGATTTGTTTCGGCAATATCCAGAAATCCCACAATATTTCTAGATTCTTCAAAGTTATTACTTTTATTGGTCACCCAAACTTCTATTTTCTTGATTTCGATGCCGGAGCGGATCATTTGCGGATATTTCATCCATTCATCATATCTGTTGGCAAAGTATTGGGTTAGAAAGAAGTGCCTGTTTTCTTCATAATCGGCAACTGAAACGTCAAACTGTTGTTTTTGTGCTCCTCCTTCAACATTGATGGTTTCTGCTTTTCCTTTTTGTTGGGAAAAAACGCTGGTGACAGTAAGGTTACCAAACTTCAATTCTGTTTTGAACCCAAAAAGATTCTGGGATCCTGTGATAAGTGTCCCTGAAAGTGGAAGAGAAATATTTCCTGCTTCGATCTTCTGAATAATCTCATCTTCATCACCGGTGTATCCGATATTGGTTTTATTCTCAAATTCAAAGGTAGCTTCTGTGTCATAGTTGATCCCAAGTGAAACTTTATCTCCTATATTTCCTGTTACATTCAGTTGTATATTTTGTTTGAAATCAAATGTGGTAGTTGATCTGAGTCTTTCCTGTAAAGAGGGATTGTCAGTTTTATTATTTTGGATGCTAAAAATAAGTTCTGCTGATCCTTGCGGTATGATATTAATTACATTACTTCCAAAGATTGTACTAAAAGTCTCACCTCCTAATTGAAGTCCGGGAATAAAAGAACGCCTCCCGGGTGATGATTCCCTGGCTTTTTCGTTAAAATATTGGCGTTTTGATTGTTCAAAATGTTGTTTTTTATATTCATCAACGGTCATCGTCCTGGGAGGTCTGTAATCCATATCCCCGATTTTATCGCTTATGATATATCGATTGGTTTCCGGATCATATTCTACTTCAGATTTCATATTGGATGGGGGGGGCATGATCAATCCGCTTTTTTCTTGCCCGGGAATTGTATAATTATATAAGGGTTCATCTTCAAAGTGAAAAGGGAGTCGCTTTTTATCGCTTTCCGCTTCATTTTCATTATTTTGTGCAGTCATAGGAAGGGTGCATGATATCCAGAGAATAATCACAACACCTTTTGGGATGAAGTTTAAATATTTGTTTGAGAAAACCTTCAAAATGCTGCTATAATCTTTTTAAACACTCTTTAACCAGCCCTTCAATCGATATGTTTGTATTTTGCTTAAGGACTATTTGTATTATTTTTTCAGCACCGGATCGGGCAAAACCCAATGTAACTAATGCAGATAACGCTTCATTCTGAATACTATTGTTTGTTGTCGTGAATAATTCTTCAGTACCTGTATCTTCTTTGCTGATCTTGTCTTTCAGGTCAACAATAATTCTTTGGGCTGATTTTGATCCTATACCCTTGATGTTTTTAAGAACGTCCACTTTGCTGCATGTGATGGCATCAATTATTTCGTTTGTAGAGAGTGAGGAAAGAATTAACCGGGCAGTATTTGCTCCAACACCTGATACTGATATCAATCGCCTGAATAGTAGTCGTTCCTGTTGATCGGAAAATCCGTACAGGGCAATGGCATCTTCACGAATAATTTGATGAATGTAGATTAGATAATCCTGATCTTCTTTATATTTTCCTGTAATTGTTTCGTAAGCATACAGGCTGATATTGATAAAATATCCGATGCCTCCTGTTTCAACAATAAGATATGAAGGATTTGCTTCGGTAATCTTTCCTTTTATATATTCTAACATAAAAAAAAGGTGTTAAGTGAGCATATTTTCCAGGTCTTTCCTGTAGGCATTCCAGTTGGCAATATTTTTTCTTGCCACGCCCGATTTTACAGCTGCTTTGGCAACTGCGAGAGAAACTTCTGAAATGAGCCTTGGATCCATTGGTTTTGGAATAATATAGTCTCTTCCAAATGTAAGAGAAGGAGCTTTGTAAGCTTCTTTTACATTTGAAGGGACTTCTTTCTTTGCAATTTCAGCCAATGCATATGCCGCAGCAATTTTCATTTCTTCATTGATATCCCTGGCCCTCACGTCCAAAGCTCCCCTAAAAATGAACGGGAATCCAAGAACATTATTCACCTGGTTAGGATAATCTGATCTTCCTGTAGCAAAGATAATATCTTTCCTTGCATTTAATGCATCCCGGTAGCTAATCTCAGGATCAGGGTTGGCCATGGCGAAAACAATCGGGTTATCAGCCATGCTTTGCACCATTTTTTTTGTCATAACATTTCCTACTGAGAGACCAAGAAAGACATCAGCACCTTGTAAGGCATCTTCTAGTGATGAAAACGGGACATTACGTGCATAGGCTTTTCTTACAGGCTCGAGATCCTGTCGGGTAGTGGTTAAGACCCCTTTACGGTCCAGCATCAGGATATTTTCTTTTTTGAGACCCAGAGAAACATAGAAGTCTGCACATGAGATGGCTGCAGCTCCTGCTCCATTGACAACAACTTTCAGATCTTCTATTTTTTTGTTGATGATTTCCAGGGCATTTAATAAACCGGCACCGGAAATAATGGCTGTTCCATGCTGATCATCATGAAAAACAGGGATGTCCAGTTCTTTTTTTAATCGCTTTTCAATGTAAAAACATTCAGGTGCCTTAATATCCTCGAGATTGATCCCGCCAAAGGTGGGGGCAATTGCTTTAACAACCTCAATAAACTCATCAGGATCTTCTCTGTCCACTTCAATATCGAATACATCGACAGCACCAAATACTTTAAAAAGCAAACCTTTACCTTCCATAACAGGCTTGCCCGATAATGCTCCGATGTTGCCAAGACCCAATACTGCGGTTCCATTTGATATAACAGCGACCAAATTACTTTTCAGCGTATATTGATAGGCATCGTTTGGGTTTTTCTGTATCTCAAGACAGGGTGCTGCAACTCCGGGAGAATAAGCAAGAGAAAGGTCTTCCTGTGTTTTGTATGGTTTGGTGGGAATGATCTCAATTTTTCCGGGTTTTCCCTGGGAATGATATGCCAAAGCTTTTTTTTTCAGATTGTCCATGAGATGTTATGAATTTTATTGATCAGTTTCTTGATTACCTAATTGATTTTTTAACAGTTTGGCATTACTCTTTCTGGTTTTTGCTATATCAATGGCATGAAAAACAGCATTTCTGAAAGAAGATGGATTGGCTTCTGATTTTCCTGCTATTTCATATGCTGTGCCATGTGCCGGAGAAGTTCTGACAATAGGCAATCCAGCGGTATAGTTAACCCCTTCTTCTGTTATGATAGATTTGAAGGGAGTCAGTCCCTGGTCGTGATACATTGCCAATACAGCATCGTATTTTTTATAGTTTTCAGCTCCAAAGAATCCGTCAGCAGCAAAGGGACCCATAGCAAGTATATTGTTGTCAATGGCTTCCCGGATGGCAGGAACAATGATTTCTTTTTCTTCATTCCCGAGTAATCCATCATCTCCTGCATGAGGGTTCAGACCCAAAACTGCAATCTTTGGCTTACGTATATTAAAATCAAGGAGCAATGATTGATTGATGATTTGTAATTTTTTCAATATATTTTCTTTGGTAATCCTTTCCGGAACATCTTTTAAAGCAATGTGTCCTGTCACAACCCCGATCTTTAAATGGGGACTGATCATGAACATGACAGTTTCTTTTGAGTCAAATGTGTTTTGTAAGTATTCTGTATGACCCGGAAAATTAAAAGTGTCAGATTGGATATTGTTCTTATTGATAGGTGCAGTAACAATGGCATCAATGTTTCCGTTTTTCAGGTCTTCTATCCCCCTGTTCAGTGCATCAACAGAAGCTTTTCCTGCATCTTCAGATGATTTTCCCAATGCAATGACAAAATCATTCCTGACTGATTCTATCAGGTTCACTCTTTTGGGATTTGCTTCTGAGGGATGCTTTATGGTGTTGAAGTTAAAATCTGTGATTTGTAATGCTTTTCTATGATAGGAAACAGCTTTTGATGAACCATATAAAATAGGAGTGAACAGGCTTAGCATGTCCTTGTCTGAAAGTGTTTTCAGAATAATTTCATAGCCTATCCCGTTGATGTCTCCCTGGGTTATTCCAATTTTAAGTGTTGACATATTAGGATTATATTACATGGTTTTAAAAAAATGATATAATAATCTGACTCCGACACCTGTTCCGCCATTTCCTCTGTAGGAATATGTTTCGTTAACAAAAGCAGGACCGGCAATATCAAGATGAATAAATGGGTAATCTGTAAAGTGTTCCAGAAATTTCCCTGCCGTAATTGCTCCGGCATCAATCCCTCCTATATTTTTTAAGTCTGCTATTTTTGATTTTATGAGGTCTTTATAATCATCCCAAAGCGGAAATTCAACAATTCGTTCATAAACCTTGTTGCCTGATTCTTTTAGTTTGTTAAATTCTCCATCTTGTGTATTGTGCATTCCTACGATCGCATATTTACCAATGGCTCTTGATGCTGCTCCCGTGAGTGTCGCAAGGTCAATAACCAATGCAGGATCAAATTGCTTGGCGTAAGCAAGCGCATCTGCAAGGATAAGTCTTCCTTCTGCATCTGTATTCAAGACTTCAACCGTTGTCTCATTATGCATGGTGATAATATCTCCGGGTGTTATGGCATTTCCTCCCGGTCTGTTGTCTGTTGCAGGAACCAATGCAATAACATGCAGGGGAAGCTTGTTTTTTGAAATTGCTGAGATCGCTCCGATAACAGTTGCTGCACCACTCATATCAGATTTCATGTCTTCCATGAAGGACCCCGGCTTTAGGCTTAATCCCCCTGTGTCAAAAGTAATGCCTTTTCCAATGATGACATAAGGTTTTTTGTTTTTTGGATTTTCAGGCTTCCATTCCATAATAAAAAAACGGGGCGGGTCAATGCTCCCTTTGTTGACAGCAAGAAGACCGCCCATCTTAAGTTTTTCTATGGATTCTTTGTCAAGCACCTGTAATGAAAATCCATCTGCCTTGCTATATTCTTTTATTGATTTTTCGAGTTGAAGCGTGTTTAAATAAATTCCGGGTTCATTGATCAAATCCCGTGCTTTACAGGTTTGCTCAACGATGACTTTCAGTTCTGTGATATCTTGTTCGGAAACTTTATCAGAACATAAAAGAATGTTTTGTAAGGAACTTTTGGTTTCATCTGCTTTTGTTAAGTACTTAAGAAAGCGATAGCTGCTGAGAGATAGTCCTTCTGTGAAGGCCAGGATATTATCTTTCCCGATTGTATTGTCAGCTTCAATACAGAGGCTTTCTGTTTTTTGTGATTCTAAGTATTTCAGGCAATTGAAGCCTTTTACCCGTAAATCTTCAAGACTGTCTTTTTTTTTGTCTTTTGTGATTGAAACAAAAATAATCAGATGGCTGTACCGGTTAAAGACCACTATTTCTTTTTCATTTTTCACTTGCTTGCACAAGTAGTCATATTCTTCCCGGGTTAATTTGTTTTTGATTTCCCCCTCCTGATTTCCTATAAAAAGTAATGAGTTATTGTCTTTGAGTTCTTTTGTTTTCTTAATATTTACCATGGATAATTGTAATTTTTATATGTACTTTTATTTCCTGCAAAGATAATATAATGGATGTAATTAGTGTAAGTATCATATAAATATTGTCGTATGGATACGGATAGAATTTTTGAAAAAGTATATGAGGGGGAAGAATTATCTTATGGTGAAGCTGTTCATCTTTATTTGACTGCTGCTTTGACGGATCTTATGGCTGCTGCTTATAGCCTGCGGTTGAAAAAATATCCTGAGAATATTGTTACCTGGATGGTTGACAGAAATGTCAATATCACAAATATATGTTTTGCAAAATGCCGTTTTTGTAATTTTTGTGTCAATAAAAGTGATAAAAATGCTTATATAACAACACGATCTGAATACAGGCATAAAATTGATGAACTTTACCGGTTGGGAGGTAGGCAGTTGCTTTTGCAGGGAGGCATGCACCCCGATCTGGGGATTGAATTTTATGAGGATTTATTTACCGCTTTAAAAAGTGAGTACCCGGATTTGCGACTACATGCACTTGGACCTCCGGAGATAGTTTACCTTGCAAAGAAGTCAGGGATTTCTTTCCGGGATGTTTTGTTACGCCTGGTTAAATCGGGACTTGATTCATTGCCTGGTGCGGGCGCAGAAATTCTTGTGGATCGTGTACGTCAAATTATTTCTCCGGCAAAAGCAAGCAGTGATGAATGGTTAATGGTTATGCAGGAAGCTCATGGACTTGGTCTTGTGACATCTGCGACAATGATGTTCGGACATATCGAAACACCCGAAGAACGTATAAAGCATCTTTTTAAAATAAAAGAATTACAAGACAGAAAACCTGAAGGGAGCCTGGGGTTTATATCTTTTATTCCCTGGACATTTCAGTCAAAAGGCACAAAATTATATGATTCGACAGGGGTTGGGGAGCATATAACACCGGAAGATTATATTCGCCTTATTGCAATTAGCAGGATTATATTAAGCAATATAGCCCATATCCAGCCGAGCTGGCTGACAATAGGAAAAGAGGTGGCACAGATTTGTCTGTGGGCAGGTGCAGATGATTTTGGCTCTGTTATGATGGAGGAGAATGTTGTGTCTTCGGCAGGAACAAGGTTAAATATGAATGTTGCAGAGATACAAAACACAATTATTGAAGCCGGATTTACACCCTGCCAAAGAACTCCATTGTTTGAAATGGCATGATGGTGCAGGGGGTCTTGTTAGTTGAAAAGAAATGATACCCCTGCGGATATTTGTAATGATTGTATTCTTAGGTCTTTATTATAGTGTGTCGGGTCAGGAGGCTCAATTAATATGGTATGGTGAAAAGAGTGGTTTGCCCTGAAGATATTTGATGCGAACCTCAATGCAATATTTTGTGTTATATTATATTGTAGTTCCAGAGAGAAGTCATACCCCCAATTAAAAGAGAATTCCCTTTTTAAGAGATAATCAGTTGATTCTGCTTCTGTGGAATGTGTCAGATATGTTTCAGGAAAGGATGCAGAACTATATAATATATGGGATTTGCAATTTATAATAAAAGGATGTAATGGAAAAGAAAGGATAATTCCCGGACCAAAGGCTCCATATGACCAGTATGATGTATGCACAGACCATTTGCCGTGTACGAAAAGTTTTGAGTTGATATCATTCGTGAGAGATTCCGTGTTGATGGGGTTTGAAGATCCTGACCATTGTAGTGAAAGTCCTATATTTTCAAGAAAAAAATGGTGTATGCTGACCGAAAAAGTTCGTCCTGCTCCGGTAAGTCCGGCATATGGGTTTTTGTGGTCTTTGGAGTTGAAATCAAAAATGGCAATAGCAATTCCCCTTGAGATATTCACGGCACTTTTCTTTTCAGGAAGAGTAATGGTGTCTTGCCGGGAAAAAAGAGTTGTCGAAATAAAAAACAAAAAAAATAAACCGATGAGTTTTTTTCTATACATCCATTAACAGTAAAAAAATAACAATTAGTTAACGGATGACTGCTTCCTTATATTTCTTTATGGTGTTAATAAAATTGTCAAATAAAAATTCAGTGTCTGTTGGACCACCCGAAGCTTCCGGATGAAATTGTGTTGAGAAAAACGGTTTGGTCTTGTGTTTCATGCCTTCATTGGTACTATCATTCAGGTTGATAAAGTAAGGTGCCCAATCTTCAGGAAGCGTATTATTGTCAATTGCAAAACCATGATTTTGAGAAGTTATATAGGCTTTATCAGTTTCAACCATAAGGGCAGGTTGGTTATGGCTTCTGTGTCCGTATTTTAGTTTATATGTATCACCTCCGGCAGCCAATCCCATTAGTTGATTTCCAAGGCAAATTCCGCATATAGGTTTGTCTTCCTGATAAGCCTTTTTGATATTGTTTATGGTTTCCTTACATTGTTTGGGGTCTCCCGGTCCATTGGATATAAACAATCCGTCATAAGGGATTGAAGATATATCATAATCCCAGGGAACACGGATAACTTTAACGTTTCTCCTGATAAGATTTCTGATAATATTGTACTTTACTCCGCAATCAATTAATAAAATTGTTATATCGCCATTTCCGTAAGATTCAACTGTTTTGGTGCTTACTATATCAACAAGATTTTCTTTGTTAGGGTCATACCATTCGGTTAGATTTTCATCTTCATCTTCTGCTACAATTTTTCCTAACATTGATCCTTTTTCTCGCAAAATTTTAGTGAGCGCTCTTGTGTCAATATCAAAAACACCCGGAATATTATATTTTTTCAGCCAGTCCGAGAGGCTTAATTTCGCATTCCAATGACTGTAGTTAAAACTATAGTCAGAAACAATAAGTCCGGAGATATGTAGTTCATGAGACTCGTAAGAAGCGTATAGCCTTTCAATCTCATTATCTCCGGGAACACCATAGTTTCCTATCAGTGGATATGTCAGGGTTAATATTTGTCCCTTGTATGATGGATCAGTGAGACTTTCAGGATATCCTGTCATAGCGGTATTAAAAACCACTTCTCCGGATATTGACTGATGGGCACCAAACGATTTGCCATAAAGAACAGTTCCGTCTTCTAAAATTAACCTGATTTTTTTCATACGTTTATTATTTATTTATTTTTTATTATTTTTTCTGTTTTTCCATTCAATCAGGTTTAGTACAATTTCAGAAGCCTGTTCTGCCCCGACACGTTTTGCTACAATTTTTTTATCTTCATCAAAGATAAATATCTGTGGGGTGCTTTTGAGATTGTAATCTATTTTAAACTGGTAACCATAAGGATACCATGCATTGATCCATCCGTAGAGTTCTTTTTCATTAACATAGTCTATCCATTTATTTTTCCCTTCTTCTCCAAACAATGTGTGAAAAGCTATTATTGCAATATCATGTTCTTTCAGCTTTTCGTTCCATTCAGAGTATAGCGTGTTAACTGCTTTCCTGCAATGTCCGCAATCCTTTTCCCAAAAGATCAATATAGTAAAAGGAGCTTTTGTTTGATGTAAGGTGGTTATGTTTCCGGCATGTACATTGTTCTTCATATTGGAATCATTGGCAGCAGCTTTGAAATGTTCATCAGGGACGACAAGCATTTCAAAGTCCGGTGCGGTATTTCCAATAAGTGTTGGCTTAACTTCCTCAATGTAGGTTTTTAGTTTTTTTATAAAATCTTCGCTACTCCAACTGGCATCGGGAATGTAATAATTTTCTCCGATATGTACATGTATGGCATCCATTCCCATGATCTTGGATTTTGCATAATGGTTAAACAAACGGACAAGGTTAAAGCGGTACACACTGCTGTCTTTCTTTGATTCTCCAAGGATATAATCTATTTCTTTGATCAGTGTATCGGGATGTTGTGGAACTATTTGGTGAAGATATCGATTGATCTTATTTTCATAGACAGGTGTGCGTAAAAGCCTGGGATCTGATATGTCGAAATTATCAAAGTAATGATTTCTTATGTATCGGTATTGGAAAGCGGAATCCAATATATTGCCTTCTTCATCTCTTGGAAAATCGGGAACATCAACATCAGAGATAGCATACAAAAAAGTACC
>CAYSRH010000023.1:0-12245 GCA_964433245.1 uncultured Bacteroidales bacterium
TTTTATTGACCTTGACGGAACTATCAGACATGTAATAATCATTCTCGTGTGTGTCAAAATTTTTGTCATGGCTCGGTTCAGAAGTTGGAAATTTATATTGCATCAATCAAAAAAAGCAATATTTAAACAACATTTACAACAATATTTTAACAATATTTAAACTACATTTACAACTACATTTACAACAATATTTTAACAGTGTCGTATATAATTTAAATATTTAACCATTAAAATAAGAACCGAAAAGATTATGCTTACAAAAAAGGATTTATTACAAATCACAGCAAAGGGAATGTCGGTTGAAGATGTAAACGAGCAATTGGAAAGATTCAAGGAAGGATTTCCTCCGCTACCTGTCACCAAACCTGCAAAAATAAATAAAGGGATACTACGCCTTACAGAAGATGATATCAAAAAATACCTGAACATCTTTGAAACGAAAAAAGAAGCGTATAAAATAACGAAATTCACTCCTGCTTCAGGAGCTGCTTCCCGTATGTTCCAGCACCTGTATGAAACAATGAAAAGCGGAAGCCTAAATGACAAAAGCAAAGCGTTTTTCCTTCATATTAAAAAATTTGCTTTTTACCCAAAATTATCAGAGATCATAGACTCTGCCGGAAAAGATATTGATGAATTACTTACCAAACAAGATTTCAAAACCATACTGGAATATTTGTTAACAGAAAAAGGGATGCATATGGGAAATACCCCCAAGGCACTGATCCCTTTTCACCTGTATGATAAGGAAGTACGTACCGCATTGGAAGAACACCTCGTCGAAGCGGCACATTATGCAACTATCAAAGGGAAAGCCGGGTTACACTTCACCGTTTCAAATGAGCACAAAAGGCAATTTATGGATCTTGTAAAAAAGGTAAAGTCCAAATACGAAAACCGCTTCGGGATTCAATATGATATCAGTTACTCCGAACAAAACCCCAATACCGACATCATTGCTGCCAATCCTGACGGAACACCTTTCCGTACCGAAAACGGCAAACTGCTGTTTCGTCCCGGCGGACACGGTGCCCTGTTAGAAAATATGGATCAGCTTGATACCGATCTGACCATCCTGAAGAATATTGACAATATTATTGTTGACAGAGACAAAGAAGCTACCTACACCTACAAAAAGGTACTCACAGGAATGGCAATAGAAATAGCTGAAAAAACAGCAGACTATGTTGCAAAACTTAAAAATGAGACATCAGACGATACATTGGAGCATATCAAACAATTCGTTGCAGGCTTTATGCAGCTTCCTGGGAATTTCGACACATTTTCGTCCGAAGATAAAAAAACATACCTCTTCAATATCTTACACCGACCCATCCGTATCTGTGGAATGGTCCCATCGGACGAAGACACCGGAGGCGGTCCCTTTTGGGTGAAACAGGAAGATGGTAGTGAAGACATCCAAATTGTGGAAACTGCCCAGCTTGATATGGACAATCCTGAAACACTCAAAAAAGTCAAATCAGCCACCCACTTTAATCCGGTTGATATTGTATGCTATACAAAAGATCATACCGGGGAACCTTTTGACCTGATGCAATTCAGGGATCCCGAGACAGGCTTTATCACCAAAAAATCAAAAGACGGAAAAGACCTTCTGGCACAAGAACTTCCGGGACTCTGGAATGGATCGATGGCGAGGTGGATATCTGTTCTGATTGAAGTGCCCCCGATCACCTTTAATCCTGTAAAATCAGTCAATGATTTACTGCTTCCGTCACATCAGGGGTGACATTGAATGGGAGACTCCTTTTCCTTAAAAAGCAGCGAGCAAGAGGTTGATATCCTGATACGGAAGTCCTGTATATTTACCTATTTGTGCGTTGGTGAGGATTCCGTTATAAACGTAAACGCCTTTCCGGAGACCGACATCTTCAATAATTTGATTTTTCACGCCTCCCATTTCGCCCATTTTCAACAAAAGCGGGGCAAAAATATTGCTTAAAGCGATGGACGATGTTCGTGCAACCCTGGAGGTGATATTGGGGACACAATAGTGAATCACACCGTGCTTTGTAAACGAAGGTCTTTTCATGGTACGAACCTCGGAAGTTTCAAAACACCCTCCCTGATCAAGTGTCAGGTCTATGATCACCGATTGTGGCTTCATTTTTTTCACCATATCTTCGGTGATTCTCAATTTCGGGAGTTTTTCGGAACGCGAAAAAGCTCCGATGACGACATCAGCAGAATTCAATGCTTTACGAAGCACCTGTGGATGAAAAATGCTGGTATAGACCTGCTGATTCAATCTTCGTTGCAGATCTTCGAGATGCAATACAGAGTCATCAAATATCTTTACAAAAACACCCATTCCCAGGGCTGTCCGGGCAGCAAATTCAGCAGTTGTACCGGCACCCAGGATCACCACTTCTGCCGGAGTGATCCCCGCAAGACCACCCAACATCACTCCTTTGCCCTGTTGTTGGTTTGACAGGTATTCAGCTGCCGTTAATATAGCAGTATTACCGGCAATGGCATTCATAGAACGCTCCACAGGAAAAACTTCATGTTCGTCCTGGATACATTCATAGGCAATGGCAGTCACTTTCTTTTTCATCAATAAACGCAGGCATTCCCGCGTATGATTGTTCATATGCACGGAAGAAAGCAACAGCTGCCGACCCTGAAGTTGCTCGATATCGTCTTCGTTGAAAGGAGAAACTTTGAGAACAACATCTGCCTGCATCACCCTGGCACGTTCTTTGACAATGCAACCTCCGCGTTCAGAATAATCTGTACGCTTATAGTTGGCGCCATCTCCTGCCTTTTCTTCAATCAACACCTCATGTCCATTGCTCACAAGCAATTCAACTGCTTCCGGCGTAAGCATTACACTCTTCTCGATTTCATGATCTTCTTTGGGAATGCCGATGGTTAATTTTTTACGATCACGTTTTACCGCCAGCATCTCCTCCTGAGGAAGCAGACCTTCCTTGCCTAAGGTATAAGAAAAATATTGCATAACAATTTGTTATGGATAACTTTATTATTTTAATTTCATATGCAAGTTACAATATTTTGTTGAATTGTTTATTTGTTGAACTGTTTATTTGTTGATTTATTGAACTGTCTAAACAACAAGCGGTCGGTTCCTCCATTAGGAACCGACCGCTATAGTATTTATTTCATTGTGTCTATTATTCAACCACCACTTTGTAGTTGTCATCATTTACACTGATGACATAGGTACCTGTTCCGGGCAGGTCAACAAGCACATTGCCGGCAGCCTGTACATTCAGCACTTCCACTACGGCACCATTGGCACCCATAACGGTAATCACTGAAGGCTCAACCAAAGTTACATTGACTTGTCCTGATGTTGGGTTTGGATAAACGTTAACTGATTCAGTTGCTAACACGTCAAGACTTACTAAGTCAACAGTAACATCCTGAGAAACATTGTCGCTACACAATCCATTTTCAACAGATAAAGTAACGTTATAAGTTCCTTCAGCAGCATACTCATATACCGGAGACTCGTCCGTGCTCACAGGAGAAGCATCATCGAAATCCCAGCTTGAAGAAGCTGCATTGGTTGACGTATTGGTAAAGGTAACTTCCAACTGAGAAGTAGTAAAAGTAAAGGCAGCAACAACCTGCTCATCGATCGAGAAAGTGAGAGAATCAGAAGCTTCACCTTCGCCACAAACAGCATTTGTTCCGGCTACTACAACCTTGGCTTCGCCTGCAAAAGCGGCACTCCAGTTCAGCGTTACATCAGCACCTGTACCGGCAAATGTTCCGGCTTCTGCTGGGAACACAGACCAAACATAGCTATCAGCATTGGCTGCGCCTGTAGTGCTGATATCAGAAGCATTGGCTCCCTGACAAAGTGCTGCCTCAGCAACAGTAGGTGTGGCAGCTTTCTCAACTGCTGCTACTACGTCAAACACCAAGGTATCAGAAGTTTCTCCTGTTCCACAACTATTCTCACCGGCTACCACTACTTTGGCTTCGCCTGTAAAGTCAACAGCCCAATCCAGTACGACATCAGTTCCTGCACCAGTTATTGATCCGGCTGCAGCTGGGAAGATTGACCATGCATAGGTATCAGCATCGTCAGCACCGACAGTACTAAGTGTATTGCTATTGTCACCCCCACACAAGGTTGTTTCTTCTCCACCACCAACAGTTGGAAGAGCAGCTTTTCCTGCTAATGGATTGATTGTAATAACAGTATCAGCTGCAGCAGCGATAGCAGGATATGATCCTAAAATGCGTAGCTTATAAGCAGCTCCTGCCTCTAAAGACAGTGGCAACGCTACATCAGCAAAAACTCCGGATTCCGTACCCGCTTGTGTTGCCAGGTCGGTAGGCGTAGCAAAACTACCGGAAGCATCAGAAAGTTGCAGCGTAAACTCATTCCCTGCACCAAAGACACCATCGCTTACTGTGTAAGCAACATCAGACAAGGTCGCCCCAGGACAGAAAGCAAGTTCGGCAGGATCCGCAACGGTCAGTGTTGGAATGGCAACTTCACCATCTACAGTCATGAACTTCACATCACGTAATGTTTGTGTGGTTCCGCTTTCCAGGATAGACCAGTTAGCACCACCATCAGTGGTTTTTATAATTATCCCATTGGTTCCAACTGCAATTACTGAGTTGGCGTTATTTGCATACACAGCCAATAAGGTTTCATTGGTTGGCGTAGGTTGTACGGTATAGGTAGCAAAACCATCATCAGTGAAAGCCACGAAACCATCTTCTCCAACGATCCAGCCGGTATTTTCATCCACAAAAGACAGTGCACGAAGATTTGCTGTAAAATCATCATAACGAATCACAGGAGTCCAGGTTCCACCTGAATTGGTTGTTTTTAATACCATACCGCCATCTCCTACTGCATATAGGCTATTATCAGAAACAGCTTGAAGTTTTCTGGGATTGTTATAATTCATAGGCACCGGATAGCTACGCTCCCAGCTCACATAATCTGAAGTTTTATACACACGGAAACCGGCTCCGGCTATCCATCCATTGTGCACACTATTAATAACCCAGGTATCATCGGTAATCGCAGCATTGCTCCAGTTACCACCACCATCTGTTGTGGTATAAAGCGTTCCATCGTCACATACCAGATAACCTGTCGTATCATTCACAAAATAAAATTCTCGTTTCCTATAAGAACCGTTTCCTATTACTTCAGTCCAGTTCACCCCACGGTCTTCCGTCTTAAAGACACGACCCCTGTTGTAAGCATTCTCAAATGCAGCAAAAATCACATTCTCATCTATGGCATGCACATTCAACATTACTGAACCAATGGGTGAATCTCCTTCCTTATAAATAGTATCCAGCGTTTCCAAACCATCATTAGTGAAGTAAAACTCAGAGTGTTTGTTTATGTTAATAAAGCCAGTCTTTCCATCAATCCAGTGCATGGTGCTAACATCTTTCAGCTTATTGTCGTTGGTTTCCCATTCTTTCAGGTTAAAAGTAGCCCCTGCATCATAGGAATACAGAATTCTCATTCTTCTATTAGAAGAACTGTTGGTATTAATATATACCGTATCACCATTGGCAAAATGCGCTTTATACAAACCATTTGTTCCGCCACCTGCTATCTCATTCCAGATACCGCCGCCATCAATTGAACGGGCAATATAGCCGTCATTACCAACAATCAGGATGGTGTTGCCATCTTCAGAACCGCTAACACCCAACAAATCTCCAGGAGTTCCCGGAAGAGTTATGGCATCCCAAGTAGCACCGTCATCATCAGTTTTAAAGGCATATCCATTAATACCCACAACAATAACCGTTGAACCATTGTTGTAAATGCCATTAAATCCAATGTCGGCATACTGGTATTGCGTTGTGCCGGAACCATAATCCAAATCATACCTGCTTATAGTTTGTGCATCATTGGTAAACAGGTTTGTGCCTGCCTTCTGCATAGACATTAAGGTATTGTCTCGTCCTCCGGCAGTGGTTGAGCCCCATGTTACACCATGGTCATCGGATATAATACTAGGATTTCTGTGCCAACGTCCACCCACACGTACATTTTCACCATTATTCCAGATGGCAAACTCATTTGCCCTGTTGTAATCATGCCCTGACCAATTGGTCGTTACATTGGTAAAAACCTGTCCGGAATCTTCTGTTTTAAAAACACCCCGGGTACCTCCAATGTAGAAAGTATCCGCATTCACAATTCCAATGGATTGCAGATCATCATGAATACTATCGTTACTGATTGACTGCCATGATGAGCCGCCATCGGCTGATCCTAATATCGTAGCACTATCGCCTACAATATAGTTTTGCGCAGAAAGCCCAAAGAAAGAAGCTCCTGCAAGTAAAAATGTTAAAAATTTACGTTTCATAATTAATATAGTTTAGGTTAAACATTAAAATGCATATAACATTCCAATTTCAAATATACACTTTATATTTCTTTTTAACAAAAGAAATTGAGCTTTTATTTAACTCATAAAAAACACAGTAACTTATTCTACACAACCATGAATAAATCTTATGTGCAATGGTTGACACCAAGGGACAAGCAGATGTAATAAGCAACTCCATTCAGGTAAACGGAATGCTGGTATTGATTGGAATTCTCGGATTTGTGACCTTCTTCGCTATGTCTATCGGTCCGATTATATGGGTGTTGATTGCCCAACTGTTTCCGACTCGCGTGAGAGGCATCATGCCATGTATGGATTTGACCAGAAGGGCACCCCACCCAAAAACATCTGGGGCAATATGCAGCGATCATTATTCGTTTTCATTACACGATGTTCCTGATTATTTACAGTTATTGATAAAAATAAACATACAGAATCAATTATAATCCATTTAATTAGAATATCTTTGCAAAACGATTTACATCGTTTACTCTTCTCTTTTCTTCGTTAAGGTTATTCGGTGTGAATTAAAAAAAATGAACCTGTTATGATAATGAATTCTCTAAAAATCGGCACCTTATCCATTCCAACTCCCATTATTCAGGGAGGCATGGGGGTCGGTATCTCTTTGTCCGGCATGGCATCTGCTGTAGCCAACGAAGGTGGTGTTGGCGTTATTTCCAGTGCCGGTCTCGGACTCTTGTACAAAAACATGGGGGGTGACTTTCTTGAGGCCAGCATTGAAGGATTAAAGTTTGAATTACAAAGAGCCAAAGAAAAAACGACCGGTATTATTGGGGTAAACGTAATGGTTGCTATGTCAAACTTTGCTGACATGGTAAAAACAGCCATCGCAGAAAAAGCTGATATAATCTTTAGTGGAGCAGGACTTCCTTTGGATATGCCCGGATTTTTGAAAAGTGACAGCACAACGAAACTCGTTCCAATCGTTTCTTCAGCACGGGCAGCAAAAATCATCTGCGAAAAATGGAAAAATCAATACGACTACCTACCGGATGCCATTGTGGTAGAAGGACCAAAAGCCGGAGGACATCTTGGATTCAAGGACATACAAATAAACGATGAAAATTTTTCACTCGAACATCTTATTCCCGAAGTTGTAGCCATCGCCAGAGAATACGAAGAAAAATACGATGCACACATTCCCGTAATTGCTGCAGGAGGCATATATACGGGACAAAATATCCGTGAAATAATTACACTCGGAGCATCGGGCGTGCAACTGGGAACACGCTTTGTTACGACAACAGAATGCGATGCCTCGGAAGCTTTCAAACAATTATATATACAAGCGAAGGAAAATGACATTCAACTGATCAAAAGCCCGGTGGGCATGCCGGGAAGAGCGATTATCAATTCTTTTTTAGACAAAGTAAGAGAAGGATATAAACAACCCATCCGTTGTCCTTTCCAGTGCATTAAAACTTGTGAAGTCTCGTCCAGTCCCTACTGTATCATCACAGCTTTGTATAATGCTTTTAAAGGGAATTTCAATGGCGGTTATGCTTTTGCAGGCACCAATGCATATCTGGCGGAGAAAATCATTACGGTCAAAGAGACATTCAACAACATCCTAAGCGAGTATAACGCAGGCGAAGAAAAGTAAAAACAGGTAAATCGAGAAAACTGTAGCTTAAAATCGTTTTATCCTCCTGTGACAATAGGGAACACCCCCATGCTTATTATAATACGCTTGATGGTAACTTTCAGCTTTGTAGAACCTTTTATAAGGTGATACTTCCGTTACAACTGGCAAGCCCTGATTGGTAAGTTGCGCAATTAAGTCCAATGCTGACTTTTTCTGCTCCGGTGTCTGAGAAAAGATGACAGAACGATATTGTGAGCCAATGTCGGGACCCTGCCTATTGTGTTGTGTCGGATCATGAATTTCAAAAAAGCATTTGAGCAAACGTTCATAGTTCGTCACTCTGGGATTATAGACTACTTTGAGCACTTCTGCATGTCCCGTCTCACCAGAACACACATCTTCATAGCTTGGGTACTCCTTTTCGCCTCCGGCATAACCAACCTCAGTATGCAGCACGCCTACTTCCCCCGCAAAATAATATTCCACCCCCCAAAAACACCCGGCACCAAAATAAGCCGTACAATACTCTTCGGCAATAAATTGCAAGGATATAGAATTGACACAGTGACGCACATCCTTAGACGTAAAACCTTCTCCCTCAAAGACGTGCCCGAGGTGTCCGCCACAATTTGCACAGACAATCTCAGTTCTTCTCCCATCAGCATCAGGCAGTCTTTTTACTGCATCTTTTATTTCATCATCAAAAGCAGGCCAACCACAAGCACTGTGAAATTTATCCTCAGAACGATACAGCGCAGCATCGCACTGCTTACAGAGATAGATGCCGGCTTTGTCAAAACCTTCATACTTCCCTGAAAAAGGGGGTTCTGTTCCTTTTCTCAGGATGACTCTTTCTTCTTCCGGTGTCAGCTTATTCATAACATTCGTTTATTATCTAGTGCTTGTGCAAAAACTACTGTGGAACCAAACTGACAGTCCTGTATCTCTATCTTAACCCTTGAAGAAAAGAACCTGCTTCTGCCCCTGTAAATCCTTTTTCTTTGAAAAAATACCCAAATACAGCGCCCCCCCTTGGATACCAAAATCCTATCCATGCGGTATTTCCAGTATGATCAATTCCATCGTTATAGGCATAGAAATTATTCTTGTTCCACTCGTATGCATAATGTGCAGAACTGTAATCTTTATCAAACCAATACATGGCCACCACATCATTCGTCATAATTTTACTAAACCATGTACCTTCTTCCTCTGAGGACATCTTAATTCCGTAATCGGCACGGCTACGTTCCAGTGCTTGCTCATAGTTACTTTGGAATACAGGGAGCATTTCATCAATGATTTCAGATTGGAATCCTGACAAACCGGGTAAAAAGAGTGCCTCGGTAAGTACTATGGAGTATTGATTCCATCCGGGAAAAGACTCTTCCAAAGAGCAAGGCAGATAACCATATGTATCATAGGCTTCCTGTAAGCTTTTTGCGATCAGTTGCGCCTCTTCCCTGTATTTTTTTGCCTGCCGCATTCTTAATGCTTCATTATCCAATCGTGCTTCACGATAACCTACCCCAGAGCCATCCACCACACCTTCAACATCCTCAATGACCTCATCACCTTCTCTGATGGCAAGCTTTTCAAACATTTCAGCAGCCACGAGATAAGCAGCAAATTGCTTCATCCCGAGATATACATTCTCAGGAGATCGCTTGATCGCATCCGCATTATCGTAGGTGGACCACCCCATGCCCTTGTCCACGATACCATTTCCATCCGTATCCCGGTTCATCACCGAATACAACAATATATCCAGCATCCCCAGGTTTGACATCACATATTCATCGTCACCGGTAATTTTCCAATACCAATACAGTAACAAAGCATAATTGCAGTTTTCTTCGACCGCCATATGCGGACCGAACCAATAATCCGAAGTTTCAGAAACATTCGGAAGATTCCCGATATCATGATAAACAAAAGGTCCATATTCGGATGCGCTCATGCCTTCGCTGTGTGGTTCATCATAGATCGTTAAACCTCTGTCCACTTCTTTTCGGGCAATATAATCCAACCAGGTCTCAAGCTGAATTCTTAATCGGTAGGGAGCAAAGATGGCCATTAGCTCCGTTTCATGGGCGACATCTACGGTATTCAGGTGCCTGAACCTTCCCTCACTTAAAAGGAAGCGTTCCCTGTCATTTCCATCTAATAAAAGATATGAATTGGCTACATCTGAACGAAATGCAATGGCTGCCAGCCACTTCTCTTCCGGGGAACGATCAGAGCGAGTCAATAATGTTTCAAATTGCTGCGACTTCTCCAAAAGCGTTTTTACGTTTTTTATTGCGTAATCAAGTACCTCATCAACACTGCTCCAATACTTTGTGTAATAGAAACGAAGTGGTGTATTATATTTATTGTCATTAACCACTTTTTCGTCATAATAAGAAGCAAAAACAAGGGTATCACTGAAAACTTTGCTACGGGCAACAGTTCCTTGTTTTTGCAAACAGTTAAATCCTTGTTTTCCTGCATGCGTATGGCTTCCTTCACTAATCGCCTGTAATATCTGTCGTGTTTTATACGAAGCATTATCGCGATATATTAGCTTGTCAGTATCTGCTCCATAGTACCAAATTCTGGCTCCAAAAGTATTGGTATATTGAATCATCACTTTTCTTAAACCAACACGAACAGCAATATCCCGGGGTTCTTTGCTTTTACTTTCCACATGAACCAAGACAATGAAAGCCGGAGCAATCTGCATCTTCACATGTTCTACATCATCCAAATCTCCGGAAGGAGTGAAAGGAGAAACAATGGTTGCGGTGATCTTCAATCCTTGGCTTGTATAACCAAGGAGCTCGATACCTGTCAGTCCAACCCTTACTGTTTGGTTTTCCAGATATTTGGTATTGGCAGGCAGTGATGCTGTTCTGAAACAATACGCACCGGAAGCTGTTTCCACCTCAATCAACAATTCACTAAACTCATCCTGATCATAGCCCATCGCCCCCTGATAAACTCCCTTGTCCCGAAATACCGGGGACAATGAGAAGCGACTGCCAAAACGGGCATTCAAAACCGTTAACTCCGTATCATCATCAATTGGCAAAGCAGGAATCTTCGGATCTATTGCAAATCCACCAGCCAATACAGGCACGCACAATGCCATCATCAACAAAAAAGAAATACGTCTCATTTTACAAATATTTTAGCTTCTTAATTATTTTTTTACTCCTTCATTACAATATCTTAAATCCCCAACGATTGTTTAATCCCTTTCCAACGTTGTTCGTCCATCTTGGCTCCTATGACTTCCACAATTTCTCCTGCCACAAGCGCACCGGCTATTCCACACTCATCAAGTTGCCATCCTTTGTCCATCCCCAGCAAAAAACCGGCAGCATACAGGTCGCCGGCACCTGTTGTATCAACTGCATCTTTTATTTGGGCAGGAATAGAAAATTCCAATTTTCCTGCCTTAAGCAAGGATCCTTTTTTTCCCATTTTAACGACTGCCACGTCACATTCCTGAGCCAGCAGAGCCAAAGCATGCTCAGGCTCCTCTCCTGTGTAAGCTTTCGCTTCTTCTTCATTTGCAAAAACAATATCAATATACCCGGGAATGATTTCTTTCAGATAATCCAATGTTGCTTCCACCACATTGTAACTTGCCAGGTCCATACAAATCGTCATCCCTGCATTTTTTGCCCTGTTTAGCAGGTCATCCATTAAGGGTTGGTTAAACAGCAGGTATCCCTCGAGATATAAATAATCATACGCTTCCAATAGCTCGTTATCCACATCTTCAGGTGCAATTTCAGCAGCTGCACCAAGAAACGTAGCAAAGGTTCTTTCTGAATCGGGACTTATTAAAGTTACTGCCTTCCCTGTGGGGGTTTTGCTTGTTTTCATCTTCGAGACCACCCCTGCCTTTTCCATATCATGAGAAAAGAAAGTACCTAATTCATCATCAGCAACCTTTCCCACATAGGAGACCTGCGTTCCCATCTTAGCCAGGGCATGAATTGTGTTGGCAGCAGAACCTCCGGCAGCCTTTGATTGTTCAAGTCCCTCTGTTGCTTTAAGCACCTGTCCGGCTACATCCTGATCAACCAATTGCATACTTCCCTTTGCAAGTGCAAACTTTTGCAGCAGATCATCGTTATCTAATCTTACCAGGATATCCACCAGTGCATTTCCAATACCCAAAATTTTTATCATATCATTTTTTTTATTTATGAAACAGACTATGTCTGAGATTAATATTGAGACACACACGCAACTATGATTAA
>CAYSRH010000024.1:0-12033 GCA_964433245.1 uncultured Bacteroidales bacterium
GGGGATGGTATCATCATAAGACTTGTTAGACATTGTGGAAAAAATTCAATTACAAATATAGAATTACCGTTTTATGAAATAGATGAAATCTTTGAAACAAATCTTGTCGAAGAAAATATAAATAAAAAAGAAAAAACAGAACCACACTCTTTCAAAGTAAATATTGAAAAACATGAAATAAAAACATTCAGACTCACCGGTAAAGAATGGAGTCTTCCTGGATATTTTTTACTTTTCTAATCAAAGGATTAAAAAAAATAAAGATTTTAATTCCACTCATCCCTCAGCTTTTTCTGTATTTCCAATGCATCTGCATTAAATTCTTTTTTTCCAAATTAACGAGATAACTTTTCAAATACATGTTGTATTTCTAATTTTGTTGCACCTCGTTTTATTGTTGTAACCATATCGTTCAATTTATTTAATCTTATACAAATTTAACGATTTTTATTCAGTTTTAAATTTACACGAATGACATTTCTTTTTTCTGCTCAAACATATATAGTGGTTATATATATCCATGATCTATAGATTTTAGTAGTTACTACTCTGATTATAATTTTCCAATTCCTAAATCTCCTGATTCTTTCCTGTCCTCTTCTTCTTCACCCTCTTCATCCTCATGGTGGGCAATATCACCTTCCTTGAACAGATAGGTACGCAACTCCTCATCCCATCCCGGCATATTGCGTCTGAGCCATTCTATTGTCATACAGGCATGTTCTATTTCTTCATCTCTGTTATGGACCATAATTTCTTTAAGAGATTCATCATCAGTTACCACCACACGTTGGTGATACCAATCCACTGCTTCTATCTCTTCCTTTAAGCTGTTCAAAGCCCTGGAAAAATTCCGTGCTTCTTTGCTGAGTTCCTCAGTCGGTTCGTGATAGTTTGACATAATAATTGTTTTTTGTTTTGTAACTTACTGTTTCTGTTTGTTCTCTTTATGATTTCTCATCACTATTCATTAAAAAAAACTAAGATAATAAATAAAAGAATAAATTCCAACTTTTCTTAACTATAGTCTGTATAGTTAAGACACAGATAATAGTATATTATTATTACCTTTGTACTACTTAATTTTTTAATTGAAAATCTGCATTTTAATTCCTATTAACTTTGTGGGCTTTTTATTTTATTGTTATCTTTGTGATGTATTAAAACAAGAATCCAATATGGCGGCTGAAGACGATAAAACACTGGAAAAACTGACCAACGGGGACTACAAATACGGTTTTACATCCGATATTGACACTGACTATATTCCCAAAGGTCTTACTGAGGATACGGTACGACTGATCTCCGCTAAGAAGAAGGAACCGGAATGGCTTCTGGAATGGCGACTTGAAGCATTTCGCCATTGGCAAACGATGAAAATGCCCGAATGGGCACATTTGAAAATACCTGAAATTAACTACCAGGACATTATTTATTACGCTTCTCCCAAACCAAAAGAAAAGCTTGAAAACCTTGACGAAGTAGATCCTGAGCTATTGAATACTTTTGATAAGCTGGGAATTCCTATTGATGAACAAAAGCGATTAAGTGGTGTTGCTGTGGATGCTGTGATGGATAGTGTATCTGTTACAACAACATTCAAAGATACGCTGGCCGACCTTGGTATTATATTTTGTTCATTCAGCGAAGCTGTACTACACCACGCCGACCTTGTCAAAAAATACCTCGGAAGTGTTGTTCCCAAGACTGATAACTACTTTGCGTCCCTCAACTCTGCTGTTTTCAGTGACGGGTCCTTTTGTTATATTCCGAAAGGGGTTCGGTGTCCCATGGAACTATCTACCTATTTTCGTATCAATGCATTGAACACCGGACAATTTGAGCGGACATTGATCATTGCTGACGATGACAGCTACGTCAGTTACCTTGAGGGATGCACCGCTCCCATGCGTGATGAAAATCAATTACATGCTGCCGTTGTTGAATTAATTGCCTTAGAAAACGCTGAAATCAAATACAGTACCGTCCAAAATTGGTATCCGGGGAATAAAGAAGGAAAAGGGGGAATCTATAATTTTGTTACAAAACGGGGTATTTGTAAAGGTGACAATGCCAAAATATCCTGGACACAGGTTGAAACAGGATCAGCGATCACATGGAAATATCCCAGTTGTATTCTGACGGGAAATAATTCCATTGGAGAATTTTACTCTGTAGCTGCCACCAACAATCACCAACAAGCGGATACAGGAACCAAGATGATTCATATCGGAAAAAACACAAAGAGCACCATTATTTCGAAAGGCATCAGTGCAGGAAAAAGCAGCAACAGCTACAGGGGATTGGTGAAGGTGACAAAAAATGCTGATAATGCGAGGAATTTCTCCCAATGCGATTCCCTGCTCATGGGAGATCAATGCGGGGCACATACATTCCCCTATATTGAAGCCAACAATGACAGTGCCATTCTTGAACACGAAGCCACTACTTCAAAAATATCAGAAGACCAGCTATTCTATCTTCAACAAAGAGGCATTGACAATGAAAAAGCAATAGGTCTCATTGTAAACGGTTATGCAAAAGAAGTACTAAATAAACTTCCCATGGAATTTGCTGTGGAAGCACAAAAATTATTGGAAATATCACTTGAAGGAAGCGTTGGATAGAGTAACAAAACTTACAGAAAAAAATAAATTAAAAATAAAATGTTGGAAATAAAAGATTTACATGCGAAAATAGATGGACTTGACATCCTCAAAGGCATTCATCTAAAAGTAAACGCCGGAGAAGTACATGCCATCATGGGTCCTAACGGATCCGGCAAGAGTACTCTTGCATCTGCCCTTGCCGGGAAAGAAAATGTGGAAATTACGAAAGGAAGTATTCTCTTTAATGGAAAAGATTTATTGGAGATGCCTATTGAAGAACGATCCCGTGAAGGTCTCTTTCTGGGCTTCCAATATCCGGTTGAAGTGCCGGGGGTAAGCATTGTTAATTTCATGCGAACGGCTATCAATGAACACAGAAAATACAACAAGCAACCCGAGTTATCGCCCTCTGACTTTCTGAAACTGATGCGGGAACGTAAGGAATTAGTGGAACTAACATCCAACCTGGCCAACCGGTCAATCAATGAAGGATTTTCCGGAGGAGAAAAAAAGAAAAATGAGATATTCCAAATGGCTATGCTGGAGCCAAAACTGGCCATTCTTGACGAGACAGACTCCGGATTGGATATTGATGCTTTGCGTATCGTGGCAAATGGAGTAAACAAGCTCAGAAAAAAAGACAATGCAACAATTGTTATCACACACTATCAAAGACTTTTGGACTATATCATCCCGGATTTTGTCCATGTTCTGTATAACGGGCAAATTGTAAAATCCGGTGGTAAAGACCTGGCCATTGAACTTGAAAAGCATGGTTATGAATGGATTAAGGAATTTGTAACAAAGTAGTATCATGACAAATAAAGGCTTCACTATATCTGAAAAGCTACTGCAATACGTGGACACGAATAAAGAAATATTTTTTTCTGACAAAGAAGAAAGACTTTTGCAAGAAAAAAAACAAGCCTGCGAATTGTTGAAAACCATCGGAATTCCCGATAAAAAAAATGAACAATACAAGTATGCAGATGTTCTGTCAATACTTAAAAAACATCTGCACGGAAAAATTCCTCATACTGCACCTTCCCTTAACCTTGATGACCATTTTCGCTGTAATGTTCCCGGACTTACGGAGCAAAACCTGATCATGTTTAATGGTATATACCATAAGGAACAGGCTCCTCTCATAGAACTTCCCAACGGGATTGTCATGGGCAGCCTCCATGCAGCAAAGAAAAAATATCCGGAGATTGTCAATCGATACCTGGGAAGAACAAAGAAAAACAATAACGACGGGTTATTGGCAGCCAATACGATTATGGGCAAAGAAGGTATTTTTATCTATGTGCCAAAGGGAACTGCCATGCAGGATCCTGTCCAGATTATCAGCATCATGCTTGCAGAAGAAGACACCAACGCTTATTTTCGTCACCTGATCATACTGGAAGAACAAAGCCAGGTCGACATTATCAACTGTAGCCACACACTTTCTCTTCACAAATTTATGTCAAACTGTCTCACAGAAATATTCATTGGTGATGGTGCAAAGCTCTCTTTTACCAATTTGCAAAATGAGCATGTACATGCAGCACATTTTACACATACATTTGTTGATCAAAAATCAGACAGCAATGCACTTTTCCACTACGTATCACTCAATGGTGGTTTTATCCGAAATAATATTGAAGTTGACATGAACGGTTCTTATGCAAACTTTAAAACCGAGGGATTGTCCATCGCTGCGAAAGAACAATACTTTGATAATTATGTAGTGGTAAAACATAACAAGCCTCACTGTACCAGTGAACAACTTTACAAAAGTATCCTGGAAGAAAATGCACAGGTCACTTTTACCGGAAAAATTCTTGTAAAGCAGGAAGCACAGAAAACCAATGCTTTTCAAACCAATAAGAGTCTGCTGTTAAGTAATCATGCGAAAGCAAACAGCAAGCCCCGGCTTGAAATTTATGCAGATGATGTAAAATGCAGTCATGGCGCCACAGTGGGAAAAATTGATCGGGAAGCCTTGTTTTATCTTAAATCAAGAGGAATAGGAGAGCCAGAAGCACGGCATATGTTAATGTTTGCTTTTGCAGACGAAGTAATAAAAGAGATAAAGTCAGAGAAATTACGTGAACGCATCAGCGACATAACAGAAACGCGACTTAGAGGCGAACTATCCCAATGCCAATGTTGTGCCCTCAACTGTCAGCAAAAACAAGTTTTATGAGTTTTGATATAAAAAACATACGAAACGATTTTCCTGCCTTACACCAAAAAGTAAACGGGAAGCCTTTGATATACATGGACAATGGTGCCACAACACAAAAGCCCTTGTCTGTTATTCAACGTATTACAGAACTCTACACCTCATATAATAGCACAATACACAGAGGCGTACATCACAACAGCAATATCATGACCGACTGGTATGAAAAAACCCGGGAATCTGTCAGCTCGTTTTTGAATGCCAAACACAAACATGAAATTATTTTCACAGGGAACACAACATCTTCTATTAACCTGGTTGCGCAAACCTGGGGGAAAGTCAACATCAAAAAAGGTGATGAAATAATTATTTCACTTGCTGAACATCATGCCAATTTTGTTCCCTGGCAAATACTTTGTCAGCAAAACGAAGCAAAGCTGGTGGTCGTCCCACCTGAAAAAAACGGCGATATTGATCCGGAGAGAATTATCGAGAAAATCACCGGACGCACGAAATTTATAAGTGTCACACATGTATCGAACATCACAGGTTTTGTAACTCCGGTTCGTGAAATCATAAAAGCAGCACACCAACAAAATGTTACAGTTATGCTTGACGGAGCCCAGGCGGCACAACACGGAGGAATTGACGTGCAACTCCTCGATTGCGATTTTTACGCCTTCTCTGCACACAAAGTATATGGACCAACAGGAGTCGGTATTTTGTATGGGAAAGAACATTTACTAGAAAAAATGCCTCCCTGGCAAACCGGTGGCAGCATGGTTGACAAAGTAAGCGAAGAAAAAACAACATTTAACCAACTTCCCTTCAAATTTGAGGCAGGTACACCCAATTACATTGATGTGATTGCATTTGAAGAAGCTCTGAAATACCTGAATAAAACAGGATGGGAAAATATTCACAAGTACGAAAGAGAACTCGCAGGTTATTTACGTGAAAAAATACTGGAACTGCCGGAGATAGAAATACTGGGAAAAACAAAACACCAAATCCCCCTAATATCATTTAACATCAAGGGAGTACATCATCTTGACGCAGGGATGGTACTGGATAAAATGGGCATTTCACTACGAACCGGATCGCTGTGCGCCCAGCCTTTTCTTCGTTTTTTCGGATGTGACGGAACAATACGTGCCTCACTTTGTTTTTATAATACTTTTGAAGAAATTGACAAATTACAGAATGCGCTGAAAAAAACGATTATGATGTTTTAAATAATAACCATACTTTATGACAATACAGGAAATACAAGACAAGATTATTGAAGATTTTAATCAGTTTGAAGAGTGGTTAGACAAATACGACTACCTGATAGAGTTGGCAAGTGAATTGCCCTTAATTGATGAACAAGACAAAACAGATAAATACAAGATCAGCGGATGTCAATCCAATGTTTGGCTGAAAGCTGAACTAAAAGATGGGAAAATGATCTTGAAAGCTGACAGCGATGCGATCATTACGAAGGGAATCATTGCTCTTCTACTGAGCGTATGTAACAATCAAAATCCTAAGGAAGTTTTAGAAAATGATCTTTATTTTATTGATGCCATCGGACTAAAAGAAAATCTTTCGCCAACAAGATCCAACGGACTTGTTTCAATGATCCAGCAAATTAAATATTACGCACTGGCTTTTTCCCAACAACAAAAATAACATTATGTTACTGGACCGTATGACAGACGAAGCAAAATTAATGCTGGGATGGATGTAAGCCAATACCACGGTTTTACTATTGGAACTTATTTCCAAAAATTAGAAAGCTGCAAATTTAGTTTCTGTTTGAAAAAGAATTCTGCAATACGGCGGAAATTATCTGTGTAATCAGAAACAAGAAATTGGTAGTCAGACGATTGACTTTCTTTTTCATCAGATAACAATCCTTGCATTTGCAACATCTTCTGTAGCTCTATCGCAACAATTGACGCGGTATCCAAAACATCTACTTTCCCCTTGTAATAATCTGCAATTTGGTTTCTGATGATCGGATAATGTGTGCAACCAAGAATTAATGTCCTGATACCATCTAATTGCTCACGACTTAAATACGCCTCTATAATAGCATCTGAAATTGAATCATTTACAAATCCTTCTTCAATCATCGGAACAAATAAGGGAGTTGCCAATGATCTGACTATTGTTTCCGGGGATCTTGCATGAATTTTTTCAGCATAACTATTGCTCATAACCGTTCCTTTGGTTCCGATAACCCCAACCGGAGATTGATCCTGATGACTCACAATATACGACACAACAGGATCAATCACATTCATAACAACAGCTTTTCCCTCAACAAATTCACATACTTCTTTGTAGGCATTTGCTGAAGCCGTATTGCAGGCTATCAAAATAACCTTGCATTTTTTTTGCAAAAGGAATTCTGTGATTTTCTCGCTGTAATAACGAATACTTTCCTGCGACTTATCTCCATACGGAAGATGAAAAGTATCTCCAAAATAGACCATTTTTTCGAAAGGTAATACTTTTTGGATTGCATGTGCAACTGTAAGTCCTCCAAGCCCCGAATCAAAGAGTCCGATTGGATCTGATTTATCTATCCGCATGTATAAAGCATTTAATGCCAGTCAAAAGTTTTACAAACCAAGTTCTTGTAAAACCAGGTCTTTGATATCATTACTTTCTTCAGAAAAATAAACCACACTACCCATGCTGACATCCAGCACATAGGTATATCCATTTTCCTCAGCCACTTTTTGAATTGCCTGATTCACCTTGTTATAAATAGGCTGAAATAACATATTCTGTGTCTCTTGCAGATCTTGTTCGGCCTGCATCTGAAACGTTTGAATACGCTGTTGCATTTCTTGCAACTCAGCTTCTTTGGTTTGTCTTACCAGACGGGAAGAATACTGATCACGATTGTTTACATATTCTTCGTATTTCCTGTTCAGTTCAACCTGCATTGCTTCCATTTCATCCTGCAATTGTTTGGTTGTGTTCTGCAAGTTTTGCCGTGCCGTATCACTTTCTGGCATTGCTTCGATAATCTCCTGTGTGTCAACGTGTGCTATGGATAATTTCTGTGTAAATGCAGTAACAGTAAATCCTAGCAATAAAACCGGTACCCATACAAATTTAAATACTTTCATTTTTTCTTTATTTTTTAGATGTTAATATATAATTTATCTTTATTTATTTATACCCAAGAACCTGTAGCACTTCATCACTCTTATCGTGTCTTGGATCAGAGTAAACCATGGACAAGCCGGCCGAAGAATCAAAAATAACAGCAAAATTTCCATCTTCTGCTACTTTATTAATTGCCTGATACACTTCTTCCTGAATAGGTTCAATTAACTCCTGTCTTTTTTCGAATAAACTTCCTTCAGGACCAAAATAAGTTCGTTGTAATTCTCTTATTTTCTGCTCCCTGCTCACAATGTCCTGTTCTCTTTTCTGACGCATTTCTTCAGTTAAAAGAACCCTTTCTGCCTGATACTCTTTAAATAGTTTTTCCACTTCTTCCTGTTTCTCTTCTACTTCCTCCTGCCATTCAGCAGAGAGTTCATCCAGAGTTTGCTGAGCAGCCCTGTAAGAAGGGATATTGTCCAGTATATACTCTGTATCCACCATAGCAAAACGCTGGGCCAGAAGGCTACCTGACATCAGTAAGGTTAGTCCCAAAACAAAAAATGTTCTTTTCATCTTTTCTGTTTTTTTAAGATTAATAATAACATAAATATAACTATAATTTAAAATTGTTGTCCAATAATAAAATGAAAATTTCCTCCCCCCGCAACACTTCCATCTCTCATTATCACCTCATCCATTCCGTATCCCCAATCAACTCCGAGCATACCAAACATTGGTAAAAACGCCCTTAAACCAAACCCTACAGATCGTTTTAAGTCAAAAAACGACATCTGATTTGTTGAGTACCAGGCATCTCCGGCATCAAAAAAAGCAAGTGCATACACCGTTGCCGAAGGACTCAACACTGCCGGGTAACGTAATTCCAACGAAAATTTCTCATAAATATTACCTGCATAAGCACCATTCACGACCGGAGTTAAGGAACTGTTTTCATATCCCCTGAGGGCAATCAGATCACGTCCGTAATAATATCCCCCTCTGGCGGACCATCCATCACCTCCTACTTCAAAACTCTCAAAAGGCGAAGGTCCTAAATCTGAATTATAGAAGCCCAGATATCCAAACTCAAAAGCTGTATAAAGCACCAGTTTATCAATAAGATTTGTAAACCATTTGCTATTAAACACCCACTTATGATATTCCACCCAGCTATATTTTTCTGCCGTGGACATTTTAGTATAATCCTTTTTATTTATCAAAGAATAAGGAGGAGTCAACTTGACTGTCAGGGAAAAATTCGCACCCCTTCTGGGATAAATCGGTTGATCTACAGAGTTACGACCAAAAGTAGTTGTAAAACTAAGATTTCTGGATTGTCCATCACTCAAGAAAAAATAACCTGTGGTATAATTACTCAGATTATACTGGTCAAAGCTGACGGAATTAAACAGCGTAAAATAATCATCGGGCCACCGCAGTCTTCGACCCAAACCCACTGAGCCACCAACAATTTCCATATGTTTATCCGAGGGTTTCTTTAAATAAGAACTTTGATAATCTCCATATTTTGTATAGTGCATTGAAACGGAGAATGAATTGGGTTTTTTTCCTCCAAACCAGGGTTCCATAAAAGACATACTATACGATTGATAGAAAGTCCCATTTGTTTGTGCCCGCAAACTCAATCGTTGCCCGTCTCCGGAAGGAACAGGCCGCCAGGCTCCTTTTTTAAAGAAGTTCCCTATAGAAAAATTATTAAAACTCACCCCCAGTGTTCCAATGAACATATTGGCTCCATATCCTCCTGAAAGTTCTAACTGGTCTGTTGATTTTTCTATCAGGTCATATTTGATATCCACAGTACCATCTTCCTGATTAGGTATTGGCATTGGATTGATCTTTTCGGGGTCAAAGTGTCCTAATTGCGCCAATTCTCTTGCAGACCGCATAATGGCATCCTTACTAAAGAGATCACCCGGATAAGTTCTCAGTTCTCTCCTGACAACATGTTCATTTGTTTTTGTATTTCCCTGGATGATCACTCTGTTTATCCTGGCCTGACTGCCTTCAAACACACGCATTTCCAGATCAATAGAATCGTCTTCTACACGAATTTCTACAGGATCAATATGAGAAAAAAGATAGCCATTATTTAAATAAAGGGAACTGGCGGCATCCTCATCTATATAAAGCCTGTTTTCCAACAAGTCTGTATCATAAACATCTCCGGCTTCAATCCCCAATCTTCGATTTAATACTTCAGAGCTATACTTTGTATTACCAACCCAGTCAATATTCCTGTAAAAATACTGATCACCTTCATATATATGAATGTGCAAATTCATCCTTTTCTCACTCAGAACTTCAATAGAATCTAATAAAATTTCAAAATCCCGATATCCCCGGCTCTGATAAAACTTTCTTAAACTCTTTTTGTCTTCCTTATAATCATCCCTTACCAACTTTGACGATTTAAATAAAAATCGTAATCTTTTGGCTCGTGTATTTTTCATAACCCGTTCCAGTCGGACATTTTTAAAGTCTTCGTTCCCGTAAAAAACAACCTCCTCAATCTTCACCCTTTCATTTTGATCTATATCAATTCTAAGATTTACACGGCTGCCATCTTCGGTTGCTTTTTCCTGTTCAAAAACAACTTCTGCATTAAAATATCCTTTTTCAATAAAATGATTTATTATATGGTGTTCTATTCGGCTTAATAGACTTTCTGTTACTTGTTTTCCCTGATGTAGTTCAAGTTTATCTTCGAGGTCCCGTCTTTCGGACTTTTTCACTCCGGCAATAACAACTTTTTCGATTCTAGGCTGTTCCTTTAAATATACTTTAAGATAAATTTTATTATCAACAATACTATCTGTTAATATACGAACATCCGAAAACAGTCCCTGTCGCCAATACTTCTTAACTGCATTTGTGATTTGATCTCCCGGAACGGTAATTACTTCTCCAACCGAAATCCCCGACAAACTAGCCAAAACTGTTTCATTAAGAAACTGAACACCTTCAACTTTTATTCCTCCAACAACATAATCACGGGGATTGTTATAATCCATCACATTTGTTTGAGAATAACCCGTTGTAAAAGAAATCAAAAAAATGAATAATCCTAAAAAGCACCTCATTGAATACCTGTTTTTACTTGTTCTGCTGTTTTTCCAAATCTACGTTCACGCCTTTGGTAATCGTACACTGCCCTGTAAAGATCTTCACGCTTAAAATCGGGCCAAAGTTTATCCGTAAAATAAAGTTCGGCATACGATATTTGCCATAACAAAAAATTACTGACCCTTTGCTCCCCTCCTGTCCTGATCAACAACTCAGGGTCAGGAATGCCACTGGTAGTCAAATACGATCCGAAAACTTCTTCACTTAATTCTTCAAGCGAAACTTTTCCTTTGACTAAATCTTCGGTAAAACGTTTAACCCCATGAATTATTTCCCATCTGGCACTATAACTTAATGCAAGATTTAAAACAGGTCCCTTTTTACTTTGTGTCAATTCCTGCACTTTCTTTAATTCCTTTGTTACATTTTGAGGCAGAGAATCAATATCTCCAATCACATGCAAGCTGATATTATTCTCCAGTAAACTGTTCACCTGCTCATGCAAAGTGTGCACGAGCAATGACATAAGTCCCTCAACTTCATCTTTTGGTCTTTCCCAGTTTTCTTTTGAAAAAGCGTAGAGGGTTATATAGTTTATACCTAACTCATTTGCTCCGGCACATATTTCTTCCACAGATTGCACTCCCTGCCGATGTCCGTCTATCCGCTGATTTCCCTTTTTTTCTGCCCACCGGCCATTGCCATCCATAATCACGGCAACATGCTTTGGAATGTTATTTCTGTTTATTTGTGCCAATATGTTTTTCTCCTGCATGATAATAATTCTTTCTTTTTCCAAACCAATTACCAATAGACGGGGCAATCCCAATCTTTATAAAAAAAGCGATACACAACAAAAAACCCGGCATAGGCATACCAATCATTATTATGTATTGAAGATCGATAGTTTTCCGTTCGAATACTTTCCACCCCATCAATCCCATCCTGCCATGTTTTTCTATAACTCCACTCTGCTCCGACACTAAATCTTTTTATGGGGCAGAATTCGACTCCTACACCAAAAGGGAGGGTGTAATGAGGTTTCACATAATTTGT
>CAYSRH010000025.1:0-3011 GCA_964433245.1 uncultured Bacteroidales bacterium
CGCAGGACGCAATTGTACCAGATGTTCGCGCCCGTCTTTAGCTCCACATTGCCGAAACACTCATCAACATCTATCAATCCTTATTAAAATAAGTAGTTGTTACACTTGTGGAAGTTGTAAATCAGGAAAAAGAAATAAAAATGAATGAGGGAATAGAAAAAGAAATAAGCAAATCTGTTGAAGTAATCCTGTCCGGAGGGACACTACTCTACCCGACCGATACCATTTGGGGTCTCGGATGTGATGCTACCAACGAGGAAGCTGTTGATCAGATTTACAGGATAAAGCAAAGAACTGACAGCAAAAGCTGTCTCGTGTTGGTTGATACCATTGACAATATATACAATTATGTAAAAGAAGTTCCGGAGATGGTCCCGGAGATCCTTGAACTTACAGAAAACCCCCTGACCATTATTTATCCCGGCGCCATTAATCTGGCTTCCAACCTGATTGCTGAAGACGGTTCTGTTGGTATCCGGGTAACAAGCGATCCTTTTTGTCAGGCACTCATCAGGAAAATACGCAGACCCCTGGTCTCAACATCAGCCAATATTTCAGGAACTCCCTCCCCTGCACATTTTGGTGAAGTGTCAGAAGATATCAGATTCGGTGTCAGCTATATTGTTGATCACCGGCGGAATGAACGGACTCCGACCCGGGCTTCGGGCATTATCAAGCTTGGATTAAAGGGCGAAGTCGTGGTCATAAGAGAATAAACAGCTGACATCAAAATAACAAAAAAAGCAGGGCAAAAACAACGGCAGTTCCGAGCGAAAATCCTGTATATACCTGTAATTTGTTGTGGGCTTCCTGTTCTAAGCGGCTGGTGCCAACAATTCCTGACACCAACAATGTGAAGATGAGCACTATGAAGTTGTCAAATGTATAAAAAAAGACCAGCCCAAGCACCAGTCCAAAGACACCCCCCACAGCCACCATGTGGATACTGATCTTCCATACATAACTTATAATACCTGCCAATAAAACAGTACAAGTCATTGCTATTAAAAAATGCCGGGAGAGCGATGCTATCGGAGTAGAAGCAATCGCTGCATTCATACCAAACATATACACCAATAACTGGTGCGAGAAAAGATAAAATACCGATGTAATCAGCAAAGGAAACACACGTTCCCTGTGATGGTGCATATAAACAGTATCAATCAGTCCGAACCATTTATACAAAGGGATAAAAAAGAGCGGCAATAAAACAGCCCCAAGCAGGATCGTATAAAGAATCAATTGCTTTATTAACGCCGGATACCATTGCATGGAAGAAGTGGCATACAAAACAACCAATATCCCGGCAAGCGGCATCAATGCCGGATGAAATAAGACAGAGAAAAAACGCGAGATATTACTCATTCTTTTCCTTGTCTGCTTTTTCTCCTTCCGTTTTTTCCACTTCGTCACGTAAGTGCCCGGAAATATCTTTGAGTTGCTGACGAAGCTTCTCGATTTTTTCGTTTTTTGACAAGACAACAGGCAAAGTAATCGTCACCCCGACAATCACGCCAAAAAAAACAGCAATGAGCACCAATATCGTAGGCAAGATCGATACCTCATGCCTGAAAAATTTCACGGGAATGGATTCTGGATTACTAAGCGAAAAAATAAGCAAAACAATCAATATAATCACCGAAGCAATCAAAGCTTTTTTCATATGTTTATAATTTATTTTTAATGGTTAAATATTTAAATTATATAAGAAACTGTTAAAATGTTGTTTAAATATTGTTTTTTTTGATTGATGCAATATAAATTTCCAACTTCTGAACCGAGCCATGACAAAAATTTTGACACACACGGGAATGATTATTACATGTCTGATAGTTCCGTCAAGGTCAATAAAATATCATCATGGCGAGCTCCATCTGACAACCGAGTTTACGAGCTCGGCGAAGCCAAATAAAAAATAAATTATAAACAGATGAAAACTAAAATACAACATATAAACTATCTTAAACCATATTTTATCTACATATAAACAAAGACAAACTTTCATTAAATTTTGCTTCGCAAGAGATAAATGTTCGTGGTAGAACCTTTAATATTAACGGAAAGCTAGGGCTAAAAAGTATTTTTACAATTCACCAAACAGTTCAATGGCATCTAAAAGGTGGATGCGTTTCCCCTTGTAATAGGGTACCATAAAGGCTCCCGGTATGTTGAGATTTCGAATATGTTGTTCAATGTTTTTGCCTTCTTTTAAAGTGGAGACGCCACTGGTGAGGAAGCGGGTAAATTGCCCTGCCGCTTCGGTGGAGATGCTGACATTACATTCTCTTTTTATACGTGTATGCAATTGTTCTCTGTAGCTTTTGTATTTTTCAAGTTGTGCGTAAGCCCCTACCTGAATACGGAATTCAAGACCCTCAACCTGTTTGTTGCCATGTCGATCTATCAGTATTGCGAGTGTGACTTCATCTATTTCAATATCGGTTTTCTGTGCAACAAACTGTGTAGGATCCACGTCAGGTATCTCAATCATTTGTCCTGCCTGCAATCCGTCAAAAGATTCTACGGCTTTTATCTCTGACCGGCGGTTCAATGCCCTGCCTTCCGGATTGTCTTTTCCGTTGGGCTTTTGGTTGGGAACTGCCGGCATTTCTTCACCATACCATTGTCCCAGCATACGCTTCCTGTCAACGCCTCTTTCTGCCAGATAAGCCATGACCGCTTCGTTGCGTTGTTCTGACAATTTCATATTAAATTTTCTGCTGTCTATATTATCTGTATGAGAAGCAATAACGATCTTTATCTCAGGATAATCACTTGTTAACTGACGGGCAAGCTTGTCCAATTTTTCTTTTTCTTTCGGAGGAAATAAACCTTTCCCAAAGGGATGATAAATGGTGGGCAATACCAGAGTCTCTGTGGCTGTTATTGCTGCTGTTTCTACCGGTGGTTCGGGAATAGGTTCAGGTTCAGGTTCAGGTTCAGGTTCCTTTTCTATAGGTATTTCTTTTTGCAGATAGATAGCGATTTCTTTGCGGGATTTTTGTGTCTCA
>CAYSRH010000025.1:3021-8110 GCA_964433245.1 uncultured Bacteroidales bacterium
GGTTCAGGTTCAGGTTCAGGTTCAGGTTCAGGTTCAGGTTCAGGTTCCTTTTCTATAGGTATTTCTTTTTTTTCTTTTTGCAGGTAGATGGCGATTTCTTTGCGGGATTTTTGTGTCTCAATGGAGAATTCTTTTTTCTCATATCCGGCTTTTTTGACAAGAATACGGTAGGTGTTTTCTTTTTCCAAAGATGTCCGATGCAGATTGCTTTGTTCTGCTTTTTCGTTGTATATTGTATGCTGTGATTCTTTTTCAATTACTTGCAAAGTGCTTGCATGCAGGGTGTCTTTTGATGCTGAATCAAAAATGGAGAATTCTACAGAAATTTTATTGTCAGCAACAATGTGGTACCTAAAATCATAAATATGATTGCAGCAGGTGGATGTTGATGTGTCGGAAGCGGGTCGGTTGGAAGAATGCAAGGCCCTGTAATAGTTTCCTTTGATCCTGTAATGCTTGTAATCTACTTCATCAGATCCTGTATTGATTGGATATCCCGGATTGCTTGGATCGCTGAATTTTTCTCCGGGCGCTCCTTCAACGTAGAGTATATCAAATCCTCCCATGCCCTTATGTCCTTTGGAGGAAAAATAGAAACGTTTCAGTAAGGGGTCATAAAAGGGAGAAACTTCATCTTCTTCTGTGTTTATAACATTCCCTGCGTTATGGCAGGCTATGGGAATAAAATCCTGATCAAGGGTACAGTGGTAAATGTCATATCCTCCATTTGTTCCGTGCCTGTCTGAAGCAAAAAATATATATCTGCCTGATCCTGTTTCCTGATAGGAGGGGTCAATAGAATTGCTATTGTCTGTATTGACCGGGATTTTTATTTTTTCCAAGGATGTAATTTCAAATGCTTTGTTGTATTTGCCCCGGTAGATGTGACATTGTCTTTCTTTCTTTTCATTTTCGCCACACAATGTAACAAAGACTGTTCCTTTTCCAATAGGATAAACAGATCGGATTTCCCCTTTTGTGCCTGATTTGTTTTCTATGGGTTCTGCAAGGACCCATGCTCCTTCATGTGGATAGCTGTAGTAGGGGGATGCTGTGTATTGTTGTCTGTACACGCCTTTCAATTCACCTTCCAGTTTGACTTGTCCTCTTTTTTTTTCCTGTTGGTTGACAATAAACCAGAGGGTGTCCAGTACCAGTTTGGGTGAATAAGATGACCTTCCTGAATGAATTGATCGGGGCAAGGGTTCAATGCTTGTTTCAATTGGATTTGAAAGCGAAGTCATGGCAAAGTCACAGGATGCAATGGACTGTTCGGTTTTCTTTTTGTAAGTATTGGAGAGAGGGGCTTGCAATGCTTGTTGGCAAAACTGTTTTGCTTTGGTATAATTTCCCATCGCCCTGTGTGCTTCACACAAATGATAATAGACCAGTCCGTCAACCTGACGGGTCTCTTCTATGTAGGTTTTGTATGTTTCTATGGCTTTTTCATATTGACGACTAAAAATGTAGCAGTCAGCAAGGCGTTTTATGGCTTCGCGTTTTTTCGGTTGGTTTTCCAGTCCGGACACATAGAATTCAATGGCTTCATAATAATGTTGGGCTTCATACAATTCATCAGCCACTTCAAAATGGTCAGGTCTTTTTTGAATGCCTGTAATTTCTTGTGAAATAAGCAATTGTGAAATGCCGGACAAGACATATATTAATATAATGAGCCTCTTTATCATTAGTTAAATAATTTTATAGGTCTTTGTTTTTATCTCAATACTATAATTTAATTTCGTTATGTGCATATCTATTTAATAGCGGACTCCCGGATTTGGCTGTAATGTAACAATATTACCAAGCTGCATAACATATTCGAGTGATATTTCCATTCCCCCACGTGTGGATGAAGTAGCAAGCATCTCACTGTACATATCATAGCTGAATATGATCTTTAGTTGGTTTATTGTGATGCCTGCCGACCCAATGATCATGTTGTCGTTATGTCTGTACCATGCGCCTCCCCTTATTCCGAAATTTTCAGACAAACGGTATTCCAATGCTGTTCCTGATGTTGAATAAAGATGGTTATTTTGATTGAACAGAAAGATGTTTGGAATTAAAACAAGCTGTTCATTGACCGGATAGCGTGTACCGATATGTAAGAGATATTTTCTGTTGATGGCATTGGCATTTTGGATAAATGGAGATTCCGGGAGTATCAGGTGGAATGCTGTAATGCCGGTAAAAAAGCTAACCCCGGGGGCAATAAGATAATACCAGATAAGCCCGGCATTCATATCCATGGCTACGTATTGATCGGCATTGATATCCATGCCACTGGCAATGTCAGGGTCAAACTGTTTGTTAATCTGATCGTACTGGTTGTTGAAAGTCAGCTTGTGTACATCTAATTTTGATTGCAATATCCCTGCTTGTATGCCGGTTGACAGGTAGTGCTTTTTATTGATTCCCAGGGGGAGGTGGAGTGCTGCAGAAAAAAGGGCAGAATTTGATTGTAAAAGTCCGTTTGCTTGATTTTCAGATAAATATGATCCGCCTACTGCCAGTATATAATCTTTGTTTTGCTTTCTCAATAATTTCATATCAAAGGAGGCTGCCTGCACTTCTATGGGCACCAGGCTTTGTTTCTGATCACGGTAGTCCAGGTTAATCCTCATATCCCCGGCATATAATCCGGTGAGAGCAGGGTTCAGTGTATGTGGATTGGCGTAAAATTGGGCAAGGAAGACATCCTGTCCGTTTATCTGAAATACACAAAAAAGTCCAAGCAGTATTGTTATTCTCATTTTCTTCATTACCATCATCATCATTTAATTAAAACGATTGATCCTTTTTCTGTGTGGATATTGCCATGATAATCTTCCACCTCGAGAAAATAACCAAAGGTCTGCATATCCTGAAGCCGCCCTTTGTATGTACCATCCCAACATGTTTCAATATCGGTGGTGGAGAATACCATTTCACCCCACTTATTGAATATTTTAAAATCAATACGTTCGATGCCTACGCCATTGACGCAAACTTTGCGGTTTTCCGGAACATCGCCGGAAGGAGCAAAGGCATTGGGAACAAAAATATCAAATTTATCACGTACTTCCACATGGACAGTGTCGGATGCCGGGCAATTGAAAATATTGGTCGCTATAACAATAAAATGTGTAGTGGAAATAACTTGTGCCATAGGGTTTTGTGTGTTGGCAGGATCCAACAGCCCTGCTGCCGGACTCCATAGGTAGGAAACACCCCCGGAGGCATAGAGTTGTACGGTTTCTCCTATAAAAATGGAGGTGTCCGGACCGGCAACAACCACAGGCAGCGGATTGACTTTTATGATGACATCCAAGGTGTCCGGGTCACAAAAGGCAGATGCGATGATTACTTCGTAATGTGTTGTAGTATCGGGGGATATCACTGCTTTGTTGTCAAAAACAGTTAGTATTTCACTCATGGGCTGCCAGGTGTAATCTGTGCCTCCATAGGCTTTCAGCGTGTCCGTTTCACCAAGACAAATGGAATCAAAATCATAGTTGGTTTGTGGCTGTGGAAGGAAAGTGATGTCCACATCGTCTGATTCGCTACAGCCCCGTCCATCGGTCACTACAACATGATAGGTAGTCGTTAGATTGCTTGTTCCTGTATTGTCTGAAAAAGCGATGGGATTGGATGTGTCTGTTTTGTGCAGATTAATTGCCGGTGACCAGTCGTAGGTATAGGGGGCGATGGTGCCTGAGGCTGTGGGCGATCCTCCGATGTCTGTGCTATCACCATAACAAATGGTGTCCTGCAGACCTGCATCAACGGCTGGCAGTGACCAAAGACCGATGAACACGGTATCTGATGCTGTGCAATTTGCCAGGTCGGTCACAGTAATTGTGTATTCGCTTGCGGCTCCGGGTGTTACTGTGGGAGTCTCAATCACATCGCCTGTACTCCATAAGTAAGTATATCCGGGCAATCCGCCTGAAGCAACGGTGTCTCCTCCCAATGTGGTACTTAATCCGGTACAAATGGTGTCGTTTGCTCCTGCATTTGCTGTTAGCCCTACACTGACAATGATGCGTACGGTGTCCATGGCAGGACAGCCCAGACTGGTATTGGCTGAAACTGTATAGGTGGTTGTTGTTGTCGGTGTGGCAATGGGAGTGTCTATGTTGGGATCATTTAATCCTGCAACAGGCGACCATGTGTAATCAATTCCGTCGGGTGCCGATGCACTGAGTTGTACGCTTGCGCCTTCACATATCATGGTGTCAGGGTAAGGGCTGATAAACACATCGGGATTGTTGACGCGAATGATCACGGAAGCTGTGTCGGTACACGAATTTATATCGGTGACATTTACAATATACCTTGTGGTATCCATTGGAAAAACAAGAGGGGTGGCTGTGTTGGGAGATATAATATAAGTGTTCGGTGACCAGCTATAGGTGTCGCCTCCTAAGGCAATCAGCCGGATCGTGTCGCCTACACAGGTGGAACTGTCTGTAAATGCTACCGTAGCAGTGGGCAGAGGGTGCACATCTATCTGTATGGTATCATTTGCCTCGCATCCTGCTGCATCAGTAGCAAGAACAACGTATTGTGTCGTTGTATCGGGACTTGCAAGGGGTGTGGCAATATTGGGGTCGTCGAGTCCTGTGCCGGGTGACCAGCTATAGGTGTAAGGTGCGTAGCCATTTGTGGCGTTATTTCCTATGCTTACACTTTCACCCTCGCAAAGGTTGGTATCTGCACCGGCAGCAATAGAAATATTGGAGATGTAGAGCGTCATTTCGTCATTGTCTTCACAACCATTGGCATCTGTAACAGTTAACGTGTAGGTGGTTTGCAAAGAGGGGGAGGCGACAGGTGTTGCCAGTGATGGATCGTTTAGTCCTGTGGCGGGCGACCATGCGTAGGTGTAGGGGAAAGTGCCTCCGGTCGGGATATCTCCAATGGCTAAAGACCCTCCGGAACAGAGTGTGTCATTGGGACCTGCATTGGCTGTGGGATTCTCATATACGGTAACAGAGACAGTGTCCCATGCTTCGCAGCCACCATCTGTAACGGTAACAATAAACTGTGTTGTGCCTGATGGAGGCGTGGCTTCCGGATTAGCAGTTCCGGCATCATTCAGATA
>CAYSRH010000025.1:8210-11873 GCA_964433245.1 uncultured Bacteroidales bacterium
GCAGGAGTCCATTCATAGGTATAAGGTTCTTCACCGCCAGAGGCAGAGGGCGATCCGCCGAGGGTAAAACTTTCCCCGGGACATACAGAAGTAATGCTGCCTGCCTCAACCGTTGGATTCGGACGTGCCAGCACATAGGTGGAATCCCTGTCATAACAATTATTGGTATCGCTTACTTCGAGCCAGTACAGGTCTTCTATATTGACTAAGATTGTATCATTTGTTGCACCGGTACTCCAGAGGTGCGACTGCCATGGTTCAGTGCTGTACAGGCGGGCGGAAGCACCTGCACAAATCCCGACCGTATCGGGCATCACCAGCACAGGATTGTCCACTACCCGAATGGTGACAGACGTTTGCTCAGCACAATACCCAATTTCGTAGTGGTAGGTAATGGTATATTCGCCGGTTGTAGCTGGGGGGGTGAAAATGTAGCGACCATCCACCAACTGGCTGATTCCCGGTCCTGTGTAATATCCGCAATCATACAGCGGTTGTAAGGTGTCTGTTTCTGCACCGAGGCAATAGGTAAAGTCGGCGGTATCCAGACCGACCCACGGACCCACTTCCCAGTCTTCGATAGTCATCCGGAGAATGTTGTTATTTCCTTTGTTGGCAATGTCAATAAAGCCTTTTACAAACACTGAAATACCCTGTGGTACATTAATAAGAAATGTCGGATCAGGAAAGGAACTGGTTACATCATTTCTTACGGATTTGATTTTATTGACAGCTTCATCAGAATAGTAAATGGCGCCATTACAGTTTACGCTAACACCCACAGGTCGAATAATTCTTGAATTCAGACGGGGACCATCGTCATCTCCTGAAATATTGTAAACACCCGCATAACGTGTTACTGTATCGTTGTCAAGATTCATTTGGTAAATGACCCGTTTCTCATAGTCCGAAACAAATAAATTGTTATTGTTGTATGCAATATGCTGAAGCTTGTAGAATTTGGCATCATTAAAATGAGCGGAAGAGGAAACATCTACGCTTCCATTTCCGGCAATTGTGCTGACCGGATGATTGGGGTCGTTCAGGTCAATTTTTCGAATTCTCGATTCTTGTGTAACATACAGGCAGTTTCTCACAGGGTCATACGTAATACCATAAGGCGCATTAAAACGTGCATCTAAGCCATTTACATGGTCAACTGTGCCGGAGATAATGTTAGGAGGTGCTGATCCGGCAATGGTTGTCACGGTATCGTTCACAATCTTGCGGATTGAATGGTTATAGTTGTCAGCAACATAAATGGTCATATCCTCCATCACAAGAATACCGCTGGGAGTGTTAAAGCGGGCGCTGTCAACATGCCCATCTCTGTATCCTGTTTCACTTGGATGTCCGGCGATTCTTACCGCTACACCAAAAGTGTCAATGCGGGTAATATTGCTGGAGTTGGTAATATAAATGGTGCCATCACAATAGGTGAAGATGCCTTGTGGTTTGCGTACAGAACCGGCCGTTGTGTCGGTGACAACATCGGCGATACAGGGTGCCGGATGTACAGTGGTTGTTTGCGAACTGGTGTCGCAAAGATTCATATAAGAGATGGAATACGTGCCTGCTCCTGCTTCCTGCGGATTAAAATACCAGTCGTTACCATTCCAGTTTGTTCCCGGTCCGGTGAAATATCCTTCCAGCGTGTCGGGCGTTAATATGGACATTGGGCTTGAGGTGCAGTATTCAGGATTGAGTCCGGAAAAATTGGCACTGAGGTCTTTGACCTCTATATGTACGGTATCTCTTGCTGTTTGTCCCACCTTATCGGTTACTTTCAGGTAGTAGGTGGTGGAAGCTGCAAGGCTTACCACAGGCTTGGCATCTGTTAAATTGCCGGGCATCCATTCGAACTCATAGGGACGGGTGCCGCCTGTTGCTACCCTGCCTGTATCACCTAATTGTATGGTTTCCCCTGTACATATGGTATCATTTTCTCCTGCAAAGGCTTGCAGGGGAGGGATTATATCATTGCAGATTTTGGCACTGCGGTAGGTGGGTAAGAATGCAGAAGCCATAGGATTATAGTTCCATTCCCACCGATGCAGGTCTTTGTCTTGGGGGTTGGTTGTAGAGTTATTTAATGAAAATGCTGCAAAGTCAGGGGTAAAACTGACAGAATCCTGCGGGCATCCGGCTCCGCTATGTCCGTAAATATTGGTTTTTACGGTATATACTTCAGCAGGAGAAGTTCCGTAACTGTTTGTGTTTCCGGCAAAAAAATAAGAATTATCACTTGTGCGCATCATGGCATGAAGCATTTCATTATTATCTCCTCCATAAATTCGGGAGCGCATGACATCTCCATCCTTGTTAATACGTAAAAAAAGACCATTTGAACTTCCGGATTGAGAAGTTCCACCCGTAACAACATATCCGTTGCCTTCAATGGTCTCTATGGCTTGTGTTGCTTCGTCTTTCCCCCCGGAGTTGTATGTGTAAGCCCATTTAGTCGTGAAGTTATCGGCTAATTTAATCAGCAGGATGTTGGAACTGTTGGTTCCTGCATTGGTGTTTCCTGTGATCAGATAGCCATTGTCGGCTGTTTGTATGATAGATTGTGCGTCCTGATCTGATGTTTCAAATCCGAAAAACGCCCCGTCAATAAAATCACCATCATCTTCAAAACGATAGAGGAACATATCATACGAAGCGGTGTTGTTTCTTTTGGCTGTTCCGACAACAAGGTAATCTCCATCGTTGTTCTCAATTACATCAAGCGCCTTACCGCCTCCAGTTATATTGAGCGACCGTGTCCAAAGCAGGTTCATGTCACTGTCGGTTTTAAAAAGTATGGGTTGTACACCGGATTGCCCGCAAACCAGGTAATTGCCATCAGAAGTGACGGTGACGGCATAGCCTATGTCATGCACCAGCGTGTCACCAAAAGCATGCAGAGTAGGTGATAAATTGTTATAGTCCAATTTGATAAGCATGATGTCCTGGTGATTTGTTCCCCCGGAACGCCGGGTAGTTTCCCCGGTGGCAATGATCACATTACCGCCAATAGATTTTACATCGAAAATACGGTCAACACTGCCTGTAACGCCATTCATACCGGTAAATGCAAGGGGAGGGTGGATAAATGTTGTATTGTGTTTGTCATAAATAATGCTGAGAAGATCAGCATTTGATCCTGTCTTAATGTTATGTGTTACGCCAAAAACAACGTAGCCGGTGTCCAGTTCAACAACCGTGTACCCTATATCATCTTCATTTTTTCCGTAAAATCCCTGGAATATCTCTTGTGTTGAAACCTGCGTCCTAAATGAAAGCAGAAAGAAAAATAACAAATATCTCATAGGCTTCATGTTTTTCATGCTTAATTTAGTAATACGATGCTAAGATACGTATTCTTCATCACTTATACGTACTACACACTTAAAAGTTTCTACCCTGATAGTTCAAATGTATAGACTATTTGTCTTTTCAATAAAACATACATTAGTGTCCGGTAAAAAAACATGATTTCGTATATATGCCTGATAGTCGAATCATTACGATAGGTCGCCCCTATAATTGGGGCTTGTTTTATGTGCCGTGGTTTTATTCTACAAACAGGTCGTCACTACGTGACTATAAATAAGCTGCGTAGCAGCGTCCTAATTGTAGAAAATTGAAGTAGATGAAGTAGCATAGCCGCATAGCGGTGAC
>CAYSRH010000026.1:0-11784 GCA_964433245.1 uncultured Bacteroidales bacterium
AGAACAAATTGAGTGGGATTTAATAGATATGAATAGAAATATCCTGTTTTCAAATGTGCAATTTGATCTTAGTCCTTATTGGGATTTTACTTTTGAGAATACCGTTGAATGTTTGATAAGAATAAGAAAAAGAAAAGGGATTAATCTGACCAATGTTTATTTTTATATGGCTTATAAAGAACAATAAGGTTAATTTAGTTTATATTTGTGAATAGTAACCACAACATGCTACAATGAGTGAAAAAATACTAAATGCTTTAATGCAGCTATTTGCAATTATTGCAAATCCCGGGAGTAATCTTGAGGAAAAGCGTGGTGTGGTTGAATCATTTCTTAGAAGACAAATCAATGAAGACCTGATCAAAGGTTATCTCAAAACTTTTGAAACTTATTATGTTAAATATCAGAAAAGACAACTAGCCAAAGGGGATAGAGTTATCCCTCTTAGTTCAGTGCGGGTCTTGAAAATTTGCACAGAGATCAATGAAGAACTTACCCAACCCCAAAAAGTCATAGTGCTTGTCCAATTGCTGGAGTTTGTTAAAACCGATAGTACACGTGGTGAGATTACTGAACAGGAAATGGAATTCATAGCCACAGTTGCAGATACTTTTTTTATTGATAAAAAGAGCTATAATCATATCTTAAGCTTTGTTCACAATTCATTCGATAATATTGATAATACAGAGTATCTGCTTGTTATAGATAAGGAAGAACATAAGGAAGACATTAAAACAAAATTCGTACAAAATCCTAATCTGGAAGGACAAATAAGAATTTTGTATGTTCCTTCTGTGGCAATGTATCTCTTGCGGTATATCGGGGAGAGTGAAATGTACATGAACAGCCAACTCCTACAGAATGATAAGGTGTATGTTTTTCGTACAGGATCTTCCATTCGTAACAGAAATATCAAACCAATTTACTATAGTTTAATTGTTAGCTATTTTAACGAAGATCGCTTTAAATCAAAAGTGATCTTTAAAGCAGAGAATCTTTATTATAAATTCCCCGATGGTAAGTTTGGAATTAACGATATCTCTTTTACTGAAGAGAATGGAAGGCTTGTGGGTATTATGGGTGCCAGTGGATCAGGAAAATCAACATTGTTAAATGTGCTGAACGGAACCAACTCGCCTTATTCCGGACAGATCACCATAAATAATTATAATATCCATACGCAAAAAGAACGGGTTGAAGGTTTGATCGGACATGTGCCGCAGGATGATTTGCTGATCGAAGAACTGACCGTTTACCAAAACCTTTATTATAACGCAAAACTTTGTTTTGATAATTATACAGAAGAAGAGATAGAACAAGAGGTGAGTGATATGTTGAGAAGTCTCGGGCTTTATGAAATCAAAGATATCCAGGTAGGGAATCCTTTGAATCAGAAAATATCAGGGGGACAAAGAAAAAGATTGAATATTTCTTTGGAATTGATAAGAGAGCCGTCCGTATTATTTCTTGATGAACCTACTTCCGGTTTGTCTTCGAGAGATTCTGAGAATATTCTGGACTTGCTCAAGGAACTTGCCCTGAAAGGAAAACTTGTATTTGTGGTGATTCATCAGCCTTCGTCAGATATTTTTAAAATGTTTGATAAACTGATCATTCTGGATACGGGAGGATATTTAATATACAATGGTGACCCGATCGATTCAATTGTGTATTTTAAATCCAGGGTACATCATGCGAATTGGAGCGAAAGTGAATGCCCCTTGTGTGGTAACGTAAACCCCGAACAAATATTCAATATCATTGAAGCCAATGTGGTAGATGAATATGGAAACCTGACCACTGACAGAAAAATTACACCACGCGAATGGATTAAGTTCTATGAACAATACAATGCTGAATCGAAGAAGAATGTTGAAATACCCGAAGATGTTCCAGAAATAGACTTTAAAACACCAAATCGCCTGAATCAGTGGTTGATCTTTCTGAAACGAGACATCCTTTCAAAACTCACAAACACACAATATATTGTCATTAATTTTCTGGAAGCACCCCTTTTGGCTTTTTTACTCTCTTTTATTGTAAAATATTGGGATGTAAGTAGTGAAGGGGGATATACATTATTTAATAATGAGAATCTTCCCGTCTATATCCTGATGTCTGTTATATGTGCGATATTCATCGGATTAACAGTTTCTGCCGAGGAAATTATCAAGGACAGGAAAATACTGAAACGGGAAGCTTTCCTGAATCTCAGCTGGTTCAGTTATCTGATGGCAAAAATATCCAATCAGTTTATGATATCTGCCTTGCAGGCATTCATGTTCGTTGTGGTTGGAAATTCTATTGTTGAAATAAAGGGTATGTATTTTGAATACTGGCTTGTGCTCTTTAGTGCATGGGCATCAGCAAACCTTCTGGGGCTGGTGATTTCAGATAGTTTTAAGACAGTTGTTACAATCTATATTCTTATACCTTTTCTTGTAATACCACAGTTGATCCTGAGTGGAATTATGGTAAAATATGAGAAGCTTAATCCCATTGTGAGTTCTCCGACAAGCATTCCGGTATATGGAGAAATTATCCATGCCCGTTGGGCATATGAAGCCTTGGCCGTGCATACTTATAAAAACAATGATTTTCAGAAGCTGTTTTATCCATATGAGAAGAAAATGTCTATTGCGGGGTTTAAGAAAAATTATTGGTTGCCTGCTGTACGAAATAAATTTAATTTTTATCAGAGAAATAAAGAGAATAAGCAACGGAAAGATGAATTATATAACAGTTTAGAACTTATCAGGAATGAAATTGAGCAGGAGAATCAGGAGAATGACCTTGTGCAATTTGACTATGTAGATCAAATTGTTCCGGGAGAACCATTGCCAGACAAAATCATACAGGAACTTGAAGAATATTTTGAAAAAATAAATCGTTATTACACACTGCTTTTTAATAGGAATAACGAGGGCAAAGATAAAATTATCAGGGAGATGCAGAGTACAGAGCATGGCAGACAACATTTTTTTGAATTACGAGACAAGCACTATAATAAAAATTTAGCTGATTTTACAACAAATGCTAATGAAATGCAAAGAATTATAGAATATGATAACAGGCTTTATCAAAAAACAGATCCTGTGTATCTGGATCCAAGATATTCTTTTATTAAATCACATTTTTATGCACCAAGAAAATCGGTTTTTGGAATGTATGTTGATACATTCTGGGTGAATGTGGCTGTGTTGTGGATTATCACATTGATTACATTTTTCGTGCTTTATTTCAGACTGTTAAAACGTACGTTTGACTTCTTTGAGAAAGTAACAGGGCGAATACATACAATAAAAGAATTTAAAAAAAGAAAAAAAGAAGAGGAGAAAAGATTAACCGAGACAACTCTTAAAGCAGGAGATGTGTAGTGATCAGGTAATGTCAAAAGCAAAAACCATAAATAAGACGATAACACTGAAAAAAGGACTCATGGCGAGTTCCTCCTGCCCATTGAAAAATAAACACATTAAAAATTTATAACTAAATACCAAGCTTTTTGCAAATAATAATATCTTTGTTATATCGTGTAACAATAATATTGATCCCATGGATTTTAATCAGACAAAAAAACGGATTCTTCCCCATTTATTTACTGTTGTATTGTTCGTAATTGCCTGCTCTTTGTATTATATGCCTGAATGGCAGGGCAAACAGATTGATGCACATGACAAGATTAGTTACCAGGGAGCAGCCAAAGAAGCTCATGAGTACCGTGCAAAAGGGGATAATATTTTGTGGACAAGTCGTGTCTTTTCGGGCATGCCTTTAGTTCCAATCAGTAATATAAGGGATTCCAATTTGATAAAAAAACTGGAGTCATTCAGATTGCTACTGCCTTATAGTATGAGAATGTCTTTTGCCTTGATGCTGGGGTTTTACATTGCCCTATTGTTGTTGGGAATCAGAGTGCCGATAGCTGCGTCTGTCTCATTGGTTTTTGGTTTTTCAACCTGGTTTCTCTTGTCTATAGAAGCGGCACATTCCTCTAAGATTTTTTCAGTCAGCTATGTTGCGCCTATGGTGGCTTCGATTATTGCTGCTTATAGAGGCAGAGTTTTGCTAGGAGGGATATTTACAGCTCTTTTTCTGTCTTTGTTGATTGGTGCTGCTCATCCTCAAATCGCTTTTTTTTCCTTATTGATAGTGTTGGTCGTAGTTGTTGTGTTTTGTATTGATGCGGTGAAAAATAAGCAAACATTAGTTTTTATGAAAAAATCTATGGTCTTGCTGGGTTTTGGCGTGTTTAGTTTATTTCCTAATGCCAATTATATACTTCCTCTGCTCGATTTTAATAAAGAATCAACCCGGGGAGGTCAGTCTGAATTGACTACCTCCGAGCAGGCTGAGACAACCGGCTTGAATTACGATTATGCCATGCGATGGAGTTACGGAAAAATGGAGTCTTTCAACCTGCTCATCCCTGGTCTTTATGCGGGAGGTTATACCCCCGGAGAAAATTCCAGGGTGGTGGAAGAGTTAAGCAAGCGGGGAGTTCCCGGGAGACAAGCACTGGAGTATGCGAAGGGCATTCCTATGTATTATGGTGACCAGCCGTTTACATCAGGACCAATTTATATTGGGGCTTCGTTATTGTTTCTCTTTTTATTGTTTTTGTTTTTAGAAAAACAAAGGATCAAATGGGCACTGTTGGCGACTTTTGTTTTGTCGCTTTTCTTTGCCTGGGGTGAGCATTTTGATTTGTGGAATCGCTTTTTCTTCGAGCATCTTCCCATGCTGAACAAGTTCAGAAATCCTTCGATGTGGCTGTCTTTGGCTATTATCGTAGTTTCAATGGGCGGTGCAATGGCAATGAATATTTTGATGCAACAGCATGATGCTGCAAACAAAAAAATCAAACAAAAAGCCATTCTGAATGCTTTGAAAATATTGGGGATAATCCCTTTGGCTTTCCTTTTATTTGGTGGTATGCTGGTGGGCGGCTTTTCCGGGGCGCATGACCAGCAATTGGCACAAGCAGGCTTTCCTGTGGATGCCATCATTGACGACAGAATTGCTTTAATGAGAAGAGATGCTTTGAGAAGCCTGATCTTTATATTGGCTACTGCCGGACTTGTTTGGTTATGGGTTTCCGAAAAAATCAAAAAATCAAAAGTGATATATGTGGCGATATCTGCTATCTTCCTGCTTGATCTCGTGCCGATAGGTCTTCGTCATTTTAATGCGGATGATTTTGTGCGTGTTCCTGCCGGAAAAAAAGCGTTGATTTCCCCTACACAAGCTGATCAGTTTATTTTACAGGATGATGAGGTGAACTTCAGGGTCTTTAATACCACTGTTAGTCCGTTTAATGACAATACTACCTCCTATTTTCATCAATCAGTTGGTGGATACAGTGCTGCAAAGTTGTACCGCTATCAGGATTTGATCGACCATCACCTGGCGCATCGCAATATGAATGCGTTCAATATGTTAAATACCAAGTATTTTATCCAGGGAGAGCGGGGTAAAGAGCGGGCAGCGCAAAATCCCGGAGCTTTTGGATGCGTATGGTTTGTGAACCAAGTTAAGTGGGCAGAAAGTGCTGACGCTGAGATGGAGGCAATGAAGCATTTCGACCCGGCAACAGAAGTGATCATAGACAAACGCTACCAGCCAGGGCTTACACAGGACACATTTACGGCAAGCGGTGCAATAGAACTTACATCATTTCACCCGGACCGAATGGAATACCAAAGTAGTAGCGATCAGGAGCAGTTTGCCGTGTTTTCTGAGATATGGTACAAAGGAAATGAAGCGTGGAAGGCATATATGAATGGCGAAGAGGTAGAATTTGTAAGAGTGAATTACCTGTTGCGAGGCATGCAGGTGCCGGCAGGGAAGCATAAAATTGTTTTTGAATATAAACCCCGATCCCATTATCTTGGTGTGAGGATTAGTTTTATTAGTTCTTTAATACTTTTGCTTTTTTTAGTATCTGTGATGTTTTTTAGAAAATACAAACGAAATAATGAGCACATAAGAATTCAAGAAAATTCTTGATAGATCCATAAAGTTATGTTTACACCAGAAATTTATATTGGAGAAAGAAAGCTATCTGCTGATAGTCGTGTTTTTATTATAGCTGAGGCTGGGGTGAATCACAATGGAAGTTTTGATAAAGCTCTTAAAATGATTGATGTCGCTGCAAAATCTGGCGCTGATGCAATTAAATTTCAAGCCTTTAAGACGGAAAATTTAGTTTTAGAAAGTGTTCAAAAGGCCAAATATCAAAAAGAGAATACTCAGTCAAGCGATTCCCAATTTCAAATGTTAAAAAAACTTGAGATTGATAAGGAAAAAATGATGCAATTATTTGATTATGCTAAGAAATCTGGACTGATATGTTTGATTACTCCGTTTGATGAGTCAAGTCTTGAGGATTTAGCTGAAATTGACGTGCCCGCTTATAAAATAGCATCAACTGATTTAACTAATATTCCTTTACTTGAAAAGATTGCTCAAAAAGGAAAACCGATTTTATTATCAACAGGGATGAGCTATCTTTCAGAAATTGATCAGGCATTGCAGACAATTGAGAGATTCAATAAACAGGTGGTCTTGTTGCAATGCACAGCCAACTATCCTATTCAGGATAAAGAAGCAAATTTAAAAATTTTACCAATTTATCAAAATAGATACTCAGTTTTGACAGGGTATTCAGATCATACTATGGGTGTCGGAGCTGCGCCTTATGCTGTGACAATGGGTGCAGTTGTTATTGAAAAACATTTTACAATTTCCCAGGAGGATGACGGTCCTGATCATAAAGCTTCTTTGTCACCCCGGGAATTAACATTTTTCGTTGAAGAAGTAAGAAAAGTAGAATCATATTTAGGTGATGGAATCAAAAAACCTTATTTGTCTGAATTATCAACAAGGGCGTCACTTCAAAAATGTCTGGTTGCTTCTCAATCGATTATGATAGGAGAAACTTTTTCTCCTGCTAATGTTATTGCAAAAAGAACGGGAGGGGAAGGGATCTCGCCAATTTATTATTATGAGATTGTAGGTCGTGCTGCAAAACGGAATTACCAAATGAATGATATTATCATAAATGAATAAAAATGAGGTGTATATAATAGGAGCAGGTGGGCATACCCGTTCATTAATTAACCTGCTGAATGACTATGAGATTAAAGGTGTTTTAGATGATTCTTATAGCGTGGATTCCTGTGAAACTATTATGAATATTCCTTTGGTTGATACTCTCAATAATATGCATCTCTATTCTGATCTGATAATCTCTTCAGGGAATCCGGAAATTAAAAAGAAATGGTATGATAAGTGTAGAAATCAGCTTTTAAAGAAAAATCTTATTCATCATTCTTCAATTATTGAGAAATATGCCTCATTGGGAGAATGTAATCAGATTATGGCCTATGCTTATATTAACTCTGAAGTGCAGATTCAAAATAATAATTTGATTAATACATCATCAATTATTGAGCATGAAGTATTGATAGGAAGTCATAATCATATTTCGATTGGTGTTAAAATCGGAGGACGAAGTGTAATTGGAGATTGCTGTTTCGTTGGAGCGGGTGCTGTTATTGTTGATAAGATTTCAATAAGCAACCATGTCACGATTGGTGCGAATTCTCTGGTTTTATATGATATCAAAGAGCCAGGAACATATGTTGGATCCCCCGTAAAAAAAATAAAATGATCTATATATCTTCTTCCTGCATTCAAGCTAATAAAATTTCAGAAGTGGTCAGTTTTCTGTTTAATAGAGGAATTTCTCATATAGAATTATCCGGAGGGACAAAGTATTATAGTGAAATAACTGATGATTTGCTCGATTTTAAGGAGCGATCGGATGTCCATTTTATGCTGCATAACTATTTTCCGCCACCAGACACACCGATTGTTCTGAATCTGGCATCGAATGATCCTCTTATTGCACAGCTCTCTTTGGAACATATAAACAAGGCCTTAGCTCTGTCTGCCCTCCTTGATGCGCCAAAATATGCTTTTCATGCCGGATTTTCTTTCGATCCGAAACCAGAAGAATTAGGAGGATATATGGCTAAAACGAAAACGCAATCTCTTGATACTACAAAGTCGAACTTTATTGGGAAATTCAGACAAATCCATTCAGATAGTACGAAGCTATATGTTGAAAACAATGTTATTTCATTTGCAAATTACAAACAGTTTGATTTTAATCCATTTATGCTTGTAGATGCAGATGATTATTATGAGTTAAAAAAAGAATTGAGGTTTAATTTGTTGTTGGACATTGCGCATCTAAAAGTCAGTTGTAATGTGTTAAGTAAAAATTTTAATGCCCATCTGGAGCAACTTGTAAGTGAGACGGATTATGTACATTTAAGTGATAATGATGGGCAGCATGATGGAAATCTTGAGATTAAAAAGGATAGTTCTCTTTATAGTGTTTTAAAGAATCTGGGTTTGAAGGGGAAGACAGTTACACTTGAAATATATAAAGAAATTGATGAGGTGCTTAGGGCAAAAGAACTGATAGAGAACTTGATGTAAATGATGTAAATGTGTCCTTTTTTATTATTGTAAATTAGTTTTTAATATACAATTCAGTTGAAGATGAAATATCCAATTTACCAACCTTATTTGACTGGGAATGAGAAATACTACGTGAACGACTGTTTGGATGCTGAATGGATATCTTCCCAGGGAAAATATGTTAGCTTATTTGAAGAGGCTGTGGCTGGTTATATTGGGGTTAAGCATGCTGTTTCAGTTTTTAATGGTACAGTAGCTTTACATTTAGCCTTAATTGCAGCTGATATTGGTCCCGGAGATGAAGTGCTTGTGCCTGATTTTACCTATATTGCTTCTGCTAATTCAATCTTGTATGTTGGGGCGAAACCTGTTCTTGTAGATGTGGATCCTGATGATTGGAATATTAGTTTGGAATTGATTCAAAAGAAGATTACGAACAGGACAAAAGCAATCATGACAACCGATATTTATGGATTACCTGCCAATTATAATGAAATAGAAGTTGTTGCTAAAAAAAATGGACTCTTGATTATTGAGGATTCGGCTGAGTCATTTGGAGCGGATTATGTTGGACGAAAAGCCGGAAGTTTGGGTGATATTGCTACGTTTAGCTTTTTCGGTAACAAAACAATAACAACAGGAGAAGGAGGGATGTTACTTACAAATAATCCTGACTATGCATCAATCGCTCGAAAAGTCCGAAACCAGGGAAACAGTGAGAATATTAGGTATTATCATGATGTGTTGGGTCATAATTTTAGAATGACAAATATACAGGCGGCCATAGGATTAGCTCAAGTAGAGCAGGTGGAGAGAATCTTATCTGAGAAACAAAGGATTTTCACTGTCTATAGCAAGAGACTCTCAGCTTACTTTAAGTTTCAAAAACAAGCTGAGTCTGTTACATCATCTTATTGGATGGTGGGGTTTTTATGTGAGACGGAAAAAGAACGATCAGAGTTGGCGATTTTTTTGAATAAGAAAGAGATTGATACGAGACCTTTTTTTCGCCCCATTCACAAAATGCCTTTTTATCCGAATGAAGACAGTCCTGTTGCACTTGATTTATCTGAAAAAGGTTTGTCTCTCCCATCGTATCCCGCCTTAACAGATCAAGATATCCACTATATTTGTGATGAAATAGAAAGTTTTATTACTAACTTTAGAAAGAATAAGAATATAATAAAGGATAATTAAAATTATTAATGTGAAAAAAGCTTTTATTACCGGGGTTACCGGACAAGATGGTTCCTATTTAGCAGAATTCCTACTTAAGAAAGGATACGAGGTGCATGGACTTGTAAGAAGATCAAGTCTTGAACAAAAATTACGCATAGAGCATATTTATCAGGATCCTCATCTGGAAGATGCTAATTTCAAGGTTCATTATGGAGATATGACCGATTCAAGTAACTTATTTAGTATCATTCAACAAATTGAACCTGATGAGATTTATAACTTAGCTGCACAAAGTCATGTCAGAGTGTCTTTCGAGATGCCTGAATATACTGCTAATGCTGATGCTGTAGGTGCGCTGAGAATACTTGAAGCGATTCATTTGCTTGGATTGGAGAAGAAAACAAAATATTACCAGGCCTCAACAAGTGAAATGTTTGGCAAGGCAGCCGAGATCCCCCAGACTGAGAACACACCTTTTTATCCCCGAAGCCCTTATGGTGTTGCTAAAGTATATGCCTACTGGTTGTCTGTGAATTATAGGGAAGCATACAATATATTTGCCTGTAACGGGATTCTCTTTAATCATGAATCTCCTCGCAGGGGGGATAGCTTTGTGACAAAGAAAATTGCCATTGCGGCTGCACAAATTGCATCCGACCAGAAACGAAAAAAACTATATTTAGGCAATCTGGATGCCAAAAGAGATTGGGGATATGCCCCGGATTTTGTCGAATCCATGTGGATGATATTACAACAACCTAATCCTGATGATTTTGTTATTGCTACAAATGAAACGCATACTGTAAGAGAGTTTGTTGAAAAAGCTTTTTTAAGAGCAGGAATTGACATTGCGTGGAAAGGAAAAGGGGTTGATGAAAAGGGAATCGACATAAAAACAGGAAACACAATCATTGAAATTGATCCCTGGTATTTTAGACCTACAGAAGTTGATTTGCTCATCGGAGATTATTCAAAGGCAAAGAATATGTTAGGGTGGAAACCAAAAGTTAAATTTGATGAATTGGTTGCAATGATGGTGGATTATGAGCTGCAAAACGTTTAACAAGAATGGGTGATTATAATAATATTTTGGCAATTATCCCTGCCAGAGGAGGAAGCAAGGGAGTAAAGAAAAAAAATATCCGACTGTTAAATGGTAAACCGCTGATTCAATACACTATTGATGCGGCAAAGCAGAGTCGGTTATTAAGTAGAATTATCGTTTCAACTGATGATGCCGAAATTGCTGAGATATCTCAAGAGATAGGTGCTGAAATTCCATTTTTACGCCCGGCAGAATTTGCTTCTGATAACTCTTCCGATGCTTCTGTATTGAAGCACGTTTTGCTATCAATGAAACAAAATAATGAAGAATTACCCGATCTGATTGTATATCTTCGACCTACAACACCGTTTAAAACTGGCGAAATGATTGATGATTGTATTAAGATAGTAATTGATAATCCCAACTGTTCAGGATTGCGATCTGTTACTTTGGCTGAGGGAAAGAATCATCCCTACTGGATGTTTCGTGCTGATGATGAGCATCTGGTTTCGTTTGTACCCGGGGTTTCAATTGAAACTTATTTTCAAAGGCAACTACTTCCTGTTTGTTACGCTCTTAATGGAATGGTTGATATATTAAAACCTCATTTTATCTTTAATAATCAGGGAAGTATATACGGAGATCAAATTGCTTATAAAGAAATACCAAAACAAGATGCGATTGATATTGACACTGAACTGGATTTAAAGTGGGCAGAGTTTCTTCTTAGCCAAAAATAATTTTTTTAATTAGAAATACCTTTATTTCATGTCATGGTAATGAAAGACCGTAAAAAAAGGATAACGATAAATGAAATAGCAAAGTGCTTTTGTGAACTTGAAAAAGAACATAAGTTATTGGAAAAGAAAGTTTCAGGCGTTTACTTCTGGCAGATAATTAGGTTTAGGGTTTATATTCAAATTACACAACTTCATAATTTATTTGGTGTTGTACATTCAAAAAAAATGGATGCTAAATCCATATTGCTAAATCTCCCCTCGCTATTATTTAACTTTATTAGTTATGATTTATTTGTGCGGATAAAGAAAGGAAGGAGACCATCATTG
>CAYSRH010000027.1:0-5362 GCA_964433245.1 uncultured Bacteroidales bacterium
TTTTTCGCAAGTATTTCATTCATGTATGGGCAAAATCATACGGAAGTGTTTACCCCTTCTCAGAATTTTTACTATGGATCAGCCCGATCTCAGGCTATGGCGGGTTCTTTCGGTTCCCTGGGAGGAGATTATATTTCGACCAGTATCAATCCCGCAGGAATTGGTGTGTACCGAAGTAGCGAGTTTGCTTTCACCAGCAATTTAAAGCTTGACCTTGCAAATTCGAGTTACCTCGGATCAGATGATCTTGGCTTCAAAGCCAATCTGGCCATTGATAACATTAGTTATGTCGGATCTTTAAATAGCAGTTCAGAAAAAGGACTTGTTGGAATCAATTTTGCCATCGGATATAATAAGTTAAATGATTACCACAGGAAAACAAATATAATGACAGAACAAGCCACAGGATCGCTTTTGGATGAACTAACTTTCAATGCGAACAATGGAATCATTGACTATTTTTGGGAAGATAATGCATGGTTCACCGACCTGCTTTACCTAAGAGATACAAACACCGGCGATATTTTTATTCATCAGAAGAAATAGAAGGAATCAATTATATGAACAAACCGGGCAATACAGTTTTTACGAATGACTTTGAAATGTACAATAACCAGTACGGACACTATCTTGGTTACAACATAAATGAGCATGGTCGCATGGGAGAATTTAGCGTGGCATCTGCATTGAACATTTCCCATAAACTATATATTGGTGCTTCTTTATCGATACAAAACTACCAATACAATAAAAAAGCAACGAATTATGAAGAAACTTCATTGGAAGAATTTGCTCACAACAACTTTCCTGATACTCTGCCCCTTCCCTATTTTGAAAGTTTCACATTCACAGAAGACCTTTATACTTCAGGCAAAGGTTTTAACGGAAAAATAGGTGCCATATTCAGACCCATCAATCTTTTGCGGCTGGGAGCTTCTTTCCATACACCAACTTATATGTTCCTGAAAAGTGAATATCAAACCTCCATGAAATCAAATTTTTATGAGTGGGATGCTTTGACTACGCGAACAGAACTCAATATCAACGAATTTGCAATAAAAACCCCATACAAGGCAATAGGCTCAATGGGTATTCATATTGGAAGGATGGGAGTTGTCAATGTTGACTATGAATATGTTGATTACACATCAATGAAGATCTATGACATCAAACAAAACAGTGCTGATAAAAAAGACAGTTTTGATGATGTAAATGAGGACATAAAGGAAATTTACCGCTCAGTAGGAAATATCAGGGTGGGTGGAGAAGTTCGTTTCGAGCCCCTTTATGTGAGACTCGGCTATGGATATTACCCCAGTCCTGTGAAAGATGATTTTGGAAAAACAGAAAGAAGTCATTATGCAGGAGGTATTGGTTTTCGTTTGGATAACACCTTTATTGATCTGACATACATGCTGAATCATGCGAACTACCGTGTATATCCATACAATGGCAGTCCGCATGCAAGTATTGATGCATACACACACAGGCTTGTTGCTACGCTGGGCTTCCGGTTTTAATCGTGTTTAATATATCATAAGCATCATTGCCTGTATTAAATAAAAGGTCAAGCACACTTAGTCCGGCAACAAAATCAAATTTATCACAAAAAACCTGATGATAAGGAAGGTTATCTTCTTTATTGATGATTTTATGATATTCTTTGTTTTTTTGCTTATAAAAACGCAAGTCCCGATGACCATCATCAGCAGACAATATATTTGTTTCAAGGTCCACATATTGATCTGAATGGGTAAGTTCTCCGGGAATATGAAGATACCCACAGATCACATCATGTATCTTTAGGTTCAGGTCAAGCAGAAATTTTTCTTTTTTTTCAAAAATCGGGATAAAGTCATCAATAATATAATCATAAAAAGGAGAATTCTTATATGCTGTCATAAGTGATCGCAAATGATTGGACTGCCAATCCTCGTCATATGCAATACATGTATCTTTCACCCGCATTTTTATTCCATGGATTCTTTTGACAGGCACAACAAGTATCTGCACTCCATTGGGACCAAGAATTGCACAGCGATTACGCCATGTCTGCTTTTCATAGAATTCAAACAAGTCAAGTACGACAGAATCGTGCTGTATTAGTTCACGATAATAATCAACAGGGGGAAAATATGAAGTTGAGACAAGCAACATAAACTCAAAAAATCATGGCTACTCAGCCTGTTCTCTACCCTATTCTGGCGATGTAAAAATACGATTCCATGCAAATTTTCCTTTAAACACAGAGAGCCATATAAACACCGGACTTCCGACGATATGATCCCCAGGAACAAATCCCCAGAAACGGGAATCGGCCGAATTGTGCCGATTATCTCCCATCATCCAATAGTAATCCATATTAAAGGTATATTGATCAGCAGGCATTCCATTGATACGAATTTCATTATTCTGCACCCGAAGTATATTCCCTTCATAGGCAGTAATAATTCTTTCATACACAGGAAGGTTTTTATGTGTAAGCTTTACTGTTTTTCCCTTCGCAGGTATTACTAAGGGACCAAACTGATCTTCATTCCACTGGTAATAAGGCGTATGAGGAAATATGTAAGGCGCATAATGTCCTTTAGGTTTCATATACCTTTCAATAGAGATGATATTTGAAAACTGTTTTAAATCCTCTATGTTATAGTCTGTCAGCGCACAAATATATTCTCTGTTACTGACAGTCATCATCAGATCATCCTCAGGAATACCCATTCTCCCCAATGCTTTGGGATTGATCCTGGTTCCATTGGTTCTAATTGCATAGTTATATTGCAAATGGGGGATAGAGTCATCCTTTGGCTGACCATTGATGTAAATACGACCATCAATTATTTGCAGTGTATCACCGGGAAGAGCCACACATCTTTTTATATAATTGTCCCGACGATCAACAGGGTGAATCAGGATATCATAATGATGCCATACATACTGGCGTCCTCTTTTATAATATTCATGCTGACTCATCAATGGTCTGTTGCTTGTTATATCATAACGTCTGGCCTGCTCGGCATATTCCCTGACAACAGCATCATACGCCTGGGCTTCCCTTCCAACAACCACTGTATCTCCCGCAGGAAAATTAAATACAACAATATCATTACGTTTCACTTCCCCAAATCCTTTCACCCGCTGATAAGGTATCTTTATCCATTCAACATAAGACTTTATTTTTGATGTCCCCCAGCGGTTTTGAGTAAAAGGAAAATGTAAAAGTGTTTGTGGTATTCGGGGGCCATAAGAAAGCTTACTAACAAACAGGTGGTCACCCTTTAATAATGTTTTTTCCATTGATCCGGTGGGAATCTTATAATTCTGAAAAAAGAAAATATTAATAAACATCACAGCAATCATAGCAAATATAAGTGCATCAAACCATTCTATGATCTTATTATTTTTCCCTTCCTTCTTTTTCCAGGGAGACCAATTGATTTTTTTTGTGATATACATATCAACAATGACAAGAACACCTGCCAAAAGCCAATAGTGTCCAACCCATATTACCCATAGGACATAGGCCAAAAATACAATTGAGAACTTAAAATAACCGGACGCAATAAAACTCTTGATTTTTTTTATGAATTCCATCTGTTTAAAATTAATATAAATGCTTAATTTTTAATCCTGTTGATTGATTATTTTTTAGATAAAAATACAGTAAGCACCTTTCCTATTACGTGATCTTCAGGAACAAACCCAAAATATCGGGAATCAACAGATTGATGCCAATTGTCACCCAACACCCAATAGTAATCCATTTCAAAACAATATGTTTCCTGCCAGATGCCATTCAGGTAAACATCTCCATTAACTATACGAACATGATTCCCCTCATATAATTCTATCACTCTTCTGTATAAAACCAAATTTGACGGCGTTAATTTAATGCATTTATTTTTTTTAGGGACAATTATTTTCCCAAAATTATCCAATGTCCAATGGTATTCTTTATCATAAGGAAAAACCACCGAATAGAAAGGCAATTTCTGTGGATATTCAATACGTGTAATAAATTTTACATGTATATCTTTTTTAAGTATATTGATTTGTTCTTCAGACAAAGCGAGGACAAACTCAAAATTACTCACAGCAGCACGTTGGTAATCGTCATAAGATATAGAAGCAAGAGAAAGAGTGTTGTCTGTTATATTTTCTCCGTCTGTATATACAAAGTAGTTATGTTTTACACTATAATCTACAGCCTGATTGTTTATAAAAAGATTTCCACGGGAACAATAAATTGTATCTCCCGGAAGACCGACAAAGCGTTTTATGATTCTTTTACGTTTATTCAATGCTTGGTAATCAATCTTAAATTCTTTGGTCTTTTCATAATCGATCCTTTTTGATACATAATAATTTACTCCCGGCAACTCCACAATAACTGTATCTGACTCAGGATCATTAAATATCATAATATCACCTCTTTTAATTTCCCGTAACCCGGGATATCTTTTAGAAGCGATCAAATTCCGGGGACCGGGGATAAGTTTTGTAAAAAGCACATAATCACCTGAATTTATAGTCGGTGCCATTGAATTTTTTGTCACCGGTGCAATGTCCAGAAACACTAGTTTAATAATAATGACCAAAACGAAAGGAATCAGCACCAAAGAAAACACATAACGAAGTGCTTTATATAAAAAAGGGAGGGGCAATTTTTGTTTTATAAAACGATCATAATTTCGAATAAACATATTGATTTACATTTGCAATAAATCATCCATCCCATAAATTCCGGATGTTTTTTCTTTCATAAATTCAGCAGCCAGCACAGCACCTTTCGCAAATCCCTGGCGGCTTTTTGCATCATGTGTAATTTGTATAATATCAACTTCACTATCATACGTAATTGTATGGATTCCGGGAACATTCCCTCTACGAATAGCCTCTATCCCTATTATGTTTTTGCTTGACGGAGAATTCAGTTTCCATTGCTCCTTCCGATCTATTTGACGTAAAACACCTTCCGCCAATGTAATTGCTGTACCACTTGGCGCATCGAGTTTTTGCGTATGGTGGGTTTCTGACATAGCTACTTCATAATCCTTATGTTGGTTCATGATCCTCGCTAAAAAAGTATTCAGTTTAAAAAATATATTAACCCCCAAACTAAAATTTGATGCATAGAAAAAAGAATTTTCATGATTTTTACACATCAATTCAATCTCACTGAAACGATCTAACCATCCTGTTGTTCCTGAGACTACAGGGATTTTTGCTGCAAAACATTTCTTGTAATTATCTACTGCAATCTCAGGAATAGTAAATTCAATCGCCACATCAACATTTTGCAGATTTTTCTCATTCAAATCATTCTGATTGTCAATATCAATTTTCAAGGCAATTTCATGTC
>CAYSRH010000027.1:5372-11570 GCA_964433245.1 uncultured Bacteroidales bacterium
GCTATGGCTTCAATTGCCTTTCCCATTTTACCATATCCTATCAATGCAATCTTCATAAATTTTAGAAAATTATAATTCCTTACTTTACACTTTTTACAATTTCCTCAAATGCTTTGGGATTATTCATAGCAAGATCTGCCAAAGCTTTTCGGTTGATATCAATATTGCTTTTTGCTAATTTTCCCATAAACTCTGAGTAACTCATATCATATTGCCTTACAGCAGCATTGATACGCTGAATCCAAAGTGCACGAAAATTTCTTTTTTTTGTTCTCCTGTCTCTGTACGAATAAGACAAAGCCTTCTCATAGGCATTCTTGGCAACGGTCCATACATTTTTTCTTCTTCCAAAATAACCTTTGGTAGATTTTAATACCTTTTTTCTTTTCGCTTTAACAGCCACTGAATTTTTTGACCTTGGCATAATAAGTTGTTTTACGAATGCAAAGCGTCCGGCACGAAGCCCGATCTTTCAGCTTTCACATTCCGGTTATGTATATAAATTATTTTTTAACAAGCATAAGCTTAACATCCGACTCATTTGTCTTATGTACCAATCCCGAATAAGTCAGATTTCTTTTTCTTTTTGTAGATTTTTTTGTTAAGATATGGCTTTTAAAAGCATGCTTCCTTTTAATTTTTCCTGTTCCGGTAAATGAAAATCTTTTTTTAGCACCGGAATTCGTCTTCATCTTTGGCATTTTCTTATTCTTTATTTTGTGAATACTTATTTTTTCGTTGTTACTTTTGGTGTGATGAACATGGTCATCCTTTTTCCTTCAAGTTTTGGCATTTTTTCAACTTTACCCAATTCATTCAAATCCTGGGCAAATTTCAAAAGAATTATTTCTCCTTTCTCTTTATGAATAATTGTCCTTCCTTTAAAGAAAACAAAAACTTTTACTTTGGCTCCTTCTTTCAGAAATTTCTCGGCATGACGCAACTTAAACTGATAATCATGTTCATCTGTGTTTGGCCCAAACCGGATTTCCTTTAAAACAACTTTCGTGGTTTTTGCCTTTAATTCTTTTTGTTTCTTTTTTTGTTGATAAAGAAACTTTTGGTAATCTGTCAACTTACAAACAGGGGGATCTGCGTTTGGTGATATTTCAACCAAATCCAAATCCATATCATCTCCCATTTTTATCGCCTCTTCCTTCGTATATACTCCGGGGTTCTCTATATTATCCCCTACAAGTCTTACCTGGGCGGCCCTGATTCTTTCATTAATTCTATATTTGGGCTCAATCTCCCTGCTTCTTCTAATGAATTTCTTTCCTATGGCTTAATCCTCCTTACTTTAATTAATAATTATTAAAAATATTAAAATTTAATTCAAACTTATACCTTTAATTTGTTTTTCTTCTTCACGACAAACCACATCAGCAAAATCTTTATTGCTCATCATTCCTTTGTCTCCCTGTCCCTGTATTCGTACAGAAACAGATTCCTGTCCCATCTCTTTCTCTCCTACGATCAACATATAAGGGATCCTTTTCAATTCATTGTCCCTGATCTTCTTCCCTATTTTTTCATCACGTTCATCAATCAGGGTGCGAATATCGTAATTATTTAGAAAAGATGAAACTTTTTTTGCATAATCATTAAATTTTTGACTGATTGGTAATATCACAACCTGTTCAGGTGTCAGCCAGAGTGGAAATTTTCCTCCTGTATGTTCTATTAATACAGCAACAAATCGTTCCATGCTACCAAAAGGAGCTCTGTGTATCATCACAGGTCTGTGTTTTTTATTATCTGAACCAATATATTCCAAATCGAATCTTTCCGGCAAATTATAATCTACCTGGATAGTTCCCAGTTGCCACTTACGCCCTATGGCATCACGTACCATGAAGTCAAGCTTGGGTCCGTAAAAAGCTGCTTCTCCATATTCAATTTTTGTTTCAAGTCCTTTTTTTTCAGCAGCCTCAACTATTGCTTTTTCAGCTTTCTCCCAATTTTCATCTGAACCTATATACTTCTCTTTGTTATCTTTTCCACGAAGAGAAACTTGTACTTCAAAATCTTTGAAATCAAGTGCATTAAATATATATAAGATAATATCTATTACTTTAACAAACTCTTCTTTCAGTTGTTCGGGAGCACAAAAAATATGTGCATCATCCTGGGTAAATCCCCGCACCCTGGTTAATCCATGCAATTCACCGCTTTGTTCATAGCGATAAACTGTTCCAAACTCAGCCATTCGCAAAGGAAGATCTTTATATGACTTGGGGCTGGACTTATAAATTTCACAATGATGCGGACAATTCATGGGTTTCAGTAAAAACTCCTCCCCTTCTGCCGGCGTATGAATGGGCTGGAATGAATCTTTACCGTATTTTGCATAATGTCCGGAAGTAACATACAACTCTTTCTGTCCGATGTGGGGAGTGATCACTTGCTGATATCCATATTTCACCTGTACTTTCTTTAAGAAATTCTCCAAACGTTCCCTGAGCATTGCTCCCTTTGGCAGCCACAATGGCAATCCCTGCCCAACCTGTTGTGAAAATGTAAAAAGTTCCAGTTCCTTTCCTATTTTCCGATGATCTCTCTCCTTTGCTTTCTCCAGCATCTCCATGTATTCATCCAGCATTTTTTTCTTTGGAAAAGAAATTCCATAAATACGGGTCAACTGTTTTCTTGTTTCATCCCCACGCCAATAAGCTCCGGCCACGCTCAAAAGTTTAACTGCCTTAATTGATGATGTATCTGGTAAATGTGGACCACGACAAAGATCTGTAAAATTTCCATGTGAATAGAAATAAACCGTATTGTCTTCCAATTCATTGATCAATTCAACTTTATATATCTCTCCTTTTTTTCGGAAGAAATTCAAGGCATCTTCTTTATCAACAATCTTTTTCTCATATTTACTTTTGTTGCGGGCAAGCTCTATCATCTTATTTTCAATAACCTGTAAATCCCCGTCTTTTATAATTTTATCTCCCGGGTCAACATCATAATAAAAACCATTTTCTATCGCAGGACCGATTCCGAACTTTATCCCGGGATAAAGCTGTTGCAATGCCTCAGCCATAAGATGAGCAGAGGAATGCCAAAATGCATGTTTCCCTTTTTCATTATCAAATTTATGTAGTTGGATTGTTGCATCAGAGTTAATTGGTAAATCCAAATCAAATAATTCTCCATTTACTTCAGCAACCATTACTTCAGAAGCCAACCGGGGACTGATACCTTCAGCAATTTCCCGGGCTGAAATTCCTTCAACAAATTTGCGTGTACTCCCATCAGGAAACGTAATCTTGATCATAATAATTATCTTATCTTTCTTTTCAGGTTTGCAAAGATAACTGAATTTATCAATAAAATCATAAGATGAGCTGAGAAGATTTTTATTTAATCCCCATCATAAAAATATTTCACAAAAACCGGTTTTTTATTTACAACAATTCAATTAATAATTATACTTTTGCATACCAATCGCCCGGATGGCGGAATTGGTATACGCGCATGGTTGAGGGCCATGTGACCATTAGGTCGTGCAAGTTCGAGTCTTGTTCCGGGCACAAACAGAAAAAAAACAATAAAAAAATGCTTTTTTTTGAAACCTGATACACTTATTTATCGTAATAAATTCAGAAGATGTAATTTGTTTTTAAATTTTTAGAGAAAAAATACTCATGATAAAAAAAAGAATTGTTTTTTTTACTCTATTACTTATAAGTTTTCTTCTTATAAATTCTTGTAAGACAGATAAATCTTTTACTGTAGGCTTACTTTTGGATGATTTCTTAATCGAAAGATGGAATAAAGACAGAGATCATTTTATTAGCGAAGTTGAAAAATTAGGAGGGACTGTTCTCCATGCAGCTGCACGAGGAAGTGCAGAAAACCAGCTATATCAAGCAAAAGAAATGATCAATCAAGGTGTTGATGTCTTGGTTATTATAGCTGTGGATAGTGAAAAAGCTGCAGGGATTATTGAAACAGCACATCAAAATAATGTTCAGGTTATTGCTTATGACAGACTTATTCAAAATTGCGAACTTGATTTTTATATCTCTTTTAATAATGTCCAGGTAGGAGTTCTTCAAGCAGAATACATGGTCAACAAAAGTAAGGGAAACTACGCATTGATCAATGGTCCCCTTGAAGACAATAATTCATTCTTGCTGAAAATAGGACAACTAAGTATTTTACAAAAACATATAGAAAAAAAAGAAATAAAACTCACTTTTGACACTTTTGTTGAAAGCTGGACTAAAAAACAAGGGTATTTAAATATGATGAAAGCTTTGGATGATACAACACAAATCCCTGATGTGGTCATTTGTGGTAACGATGCCCTCGCCAGAGGAGCTATCAGTGCATTCAAACAAAGTGATTTTTCAGAACAAACCATTTATTTTGCAGGACAAGATGCTGAATTAGAAAGTTTGCAAAGCATACTCAGGGGAAATGAACAAACCATGACGGTTTATAAACCTTTAAAAAAACTCGCTTCTTTTGCAGCCAAAGCAAGTCAAGATCTGGTCTTTCATAAGCAAGTAAAAATGGACGGGCTGACCACAATTAACAACAATGTTAAAATGGTGCCAACCCTCCTGATTGAACCAATTGCAGTTGACGCTTCAAATCTTGAAGAAACAGTCATCAAAGATGCTCATATTCCCAGAGATGTTTTGTTTAATTAGTTGATTATTTCTGCGAAAAAAAAGCATGGAGTGGTTAATATTTCACAAAACATAAGATAATAAATATGATTCAGGCAGTATTATTTGATATGGACGGTGTCTTAATTGATTCTGAACAATATATTTGTAACGCAGCAATTATGATGTTTAAGGAGAAGGGCTATGTTGTTCAGCCGGAAGATTTTCTCCCTTTTGTTGGAACAGGTGAAAATCGTTACATTGGAGGTGTCGCAGAAAAGTATGATATCCCTTTAGATATCAATCAAGCAAAAGAGAGAACATATGCAATCTATGAAAACATAACAAAAGGAAAACTAAAAGCGCTTGACGGTGTATATGATTTTATACAAAAAGCCAAAGAAAAAAAACTAAAACTCGCTGTTGCCACCAGTGCTGATAAAATAAAAATGGACATCAACCTGCAAGGAATTAACCTGGATAACGGAGAGTTCGATGAAACAGTTAATGGATCAGAGGTAGAAAACAAAAAACCTGCGCCCGATATTTTTATTATTGCAGCAAAAAAACTGGGAATCCCCCCTGAGAATTGCCTTGTTGTAGAAGATGCTGTTTCCGGAGTTGAAGCTGCAAAAACTGCAGGATGTAAATGCCTGGGGTTAACGACAAGTTTTCCGGCCAGTAAACTATCAAAAGCTGATTGGATAAGCCAGACACTGGCCGATGCCCCTGATATTGTCCTTGAATGGTAAAAAAAACAATAAAACGATGACAGATAAAGAAAAAATCAATCAATTTATCAATACAAAAAAAATTGCAGTTGCGGGGGCATCCAGAAATAAAAAAAATTTTGGGAATATTGTTTATCGCACGCTCAAAAAATTAGGCTATAAAGTATATCCTGTAAATCCATATGCAGAAGAAATTAATGGGGACTCCTGCTTTAAGTCTATCAACGAACTTCCGGATGATACAGAAAGCATTGTCATCCTTACTAACAGCCTTCACAGCAAAAAAATATATGAATTATCAATTAACAGAAATATAACGAACATCTGGATACAAAAAAAATCTGAATCCAAAGATTTGTTAACAACAATTAAAAACGAGAATAATGCCAATATTATCACAAATCAATGTATTCTAATGTTCGCTGAACCCGTTCAAGGGGTTCATAAATTTCATCGATTTATACTGAATCTGTTTAACAAGCTTCCCAAATAAGACATAGTATTATTTATGCCAGAACAAAAAAACAAACCATTAAACCTTTCCCCACTTGTATTTGGCGCCTGGGCTGTAGGCGGATGGATGTGGGGAGGCAGCAACAAAAAAGACGCCATTGAAGCCATACATGCTTCTATTGAAAACGGCATTACAACAATTGACACTGCTCCTGTATATGGTTTTGGTGACAGTGAGTCCATTGTTGGAGAAGCCATCAAGCCATACAAAAATAAGGTGCAAATCCTTACAAAATATGGACTCGTATGGGACAAAAACAAGGGAACTCACTATTTTGACACAAAAAAAAATGATGGCACGCCGGTAAGCATATACAAATACGCCGGAAAAC
>CAYSRH010000028.1:0-11243 GCA_964433245.1 uncultured Bacteroidales bacterium
AACAGGCGGCCGGTCGTTACGACGTAAGCTGTGAATTATGACCAGCTACATATCCGGATTCGGGATTACTCAAAGATATATCAAAAAAATAAGTAGAGTCGGGATAATTGCTAAGCGTATCACAAGGGGTTAGCATGGGATCCCAGGCTTCGTGTTTGCGTATGTTGTTACCGCTTGGGTCAAGCCATTCTTTCAGGCGTGTTGAAGGTGTACTGCCTGTATTCCATGCACTCGCTATTTTGGAGTAATAATCATTTACAGGATTATCACATTTGGCATCGCCACCACTGAGTGTGCCTACAATGTAGTGATCCTGATCGTATTGGGGTGAGCCACTGGAGCCTCCTTCCGTAGTTCCTTTGTCCCACTCAAGAATTTTCCAATGGGCAAAGGCGTTGAATGTAAAACCGTCAATAACGGCAGTTGCACTTACGGCAGGATCATAATCAATGGCGATCTTTTTTGCATCGCCACGGGGATGGTGTATGCCAACGGATGACTGGGGTTGTACATCAAAGGCATTGTACCCGGAAAAATAGGGGTCATAGGAAATTGGCACGACGTCATCTAAGCGTAGCAGGGTATAATCGAGTCCGTGTACTGTTGATTTTACTGTAGCGCCTGCAAGCGTCTGACCTGTATTATAGAGCGTTCCATCACAAACATCTTTTTCATAATTGAAGTAAAAGACTGTGGTTGCTGCTCTTGTATCATTGCTGATACAATGCCTTGCTGTGATCAGGTTGGGTGTTCCATTGTTCAGTGTGTTGTTAATCAATGCCCCTGAACAATGATAATTTCCACCGTTTGTGTAAGTATATTTTACAACAGACCTCTTTTCTGATTGCCAGTTATCTCCCTCCGGACAGTTGATGTCAATCTGACACGATCCTGAGGATTTCATACCTGTTTCATTTTTAAAAATATCGATGTAGGCATGTCCTACCTTGGCAATGGATAGTTTTCCGTATGACAAAGGTGTTCCTGGAACCTGCAGTTCAATGATAAGTTTATCGCCGGGTATCTCGGCTGTCCGGAGAATTCCCCCCGGATTGTTATTTTTGTGTGTGAAAGCACCCAATACACTTGTGTATTCAGGGTCATAAATAAAAAGACAGGAGCCTCTTTTCAGAGCAAAGGTGTCAAACAGAAGAGATAAACTTTTGGCTCCGTCAGAAGTAATGCCCAGTCTCCATACCCAGCTTCCACAAGGAAGTTGTGACCATGTCCCTTGTTTTTCGGGTCTCAGATTTACTTGTCGGTTAATGCCATATTCATGGGATTTGAACCTGGCACTTTCTTGTCTTGTTTTTTTTGCTGCAATCAGAGAATCAGTATCAATCTCCGGAAGTTTCCTGAAGCTTATTTGTTGTGAGGATTTTAAATAGCCTATGGCTTCCTTAGCGGGTTTCCCGCCATATGAACGTTGAGCGTACGTTGTTTGTGTACAAAATAATAATAGAAGCGATAATATATATATATGATGCATGTGAGAAATTTATACAAAAATAGCTTAGTTTTTTTATTCATGTAATATTTGCAGCACTTATTCTTTCACAATAAGTTGTTGATAAGTGTGGTTTTTTGTTCGAATTTTCACAACATAAACCCCGGATTTCCATTGTGATGTATTGATTGGGGAAATATAGGTTCCGGTTTGATATTTGGAATATATCATTTTTCCTTCTATAGAGTGTATTTCGATGCTCATATTTTCTATATATTCATTGTTTGAAGAAGATATGTTTAGTGTTTCGTTAAATGGATTGGGGTGAATAGAAAAAGGGGCATCTGTTTTTATGTTTTTGATGCCAATTGTTCCATCCGAGAGGGTCAGGTAAAAATCTCCTTCAATACCTCCGAAACTTCCGTCAAACTGTATCCAATAGCGTTTGCCCGGTACCAGGTCATCACGAAGTGTTATTTTAGCACTGTAGGAGCGGGTTGCATCGTGGTAATCATCATTGGCAGCAATTAATGTGTAGTTATCTGTAAGGATATCTGTACAGGTGTCAGCTTCGTAAAGAGCGATCTTATTGTCAAATTCATGTTTTTGTTGCCCTGTATATTCGTCAATTGTATTGATTGAGATTTTCCCGGAAGGCGGGGCAGTAAATGTAAACCAGACACTGTAAGCAAGCAGCGGTACATTAAAACACCATGTGCTTTGCGTAGTACAATCTGTGCCCGGGGGGTGGGGTTCTCCTTCTTCAACTGTTGCTTTTCTGTTGGTAAAAGGCAATAGTTTTCCTGTTTCTTCATCAAGGATACCATTGATTCCGAGTGTTACTTCGCTTGCATTGCAAACATTGTCATTCGGAGGTCTGTTGATAACACTTATGTTGATGGAGTCATAAGTAGAGCAGTCGCCCTGTATGCCTTTGATATAGTAAGTGTAATCTCCTTCAATGGGGCTTTCAAAAGTAACTGAGGGACCTCTTGTGGTATCAATCCAATAGGTAGGCAACCATTCAAACTCATCAGCACCATCTAAGCTGATTGTGAGCGATTCATTCGTTCCTATTTCAATTTCTCTTGATTCAGCAATAATGTCTATCCCGGATTTTACATGAATCAGATTATGTGCAACTGTTGTATCAGCACCTTCACTTCCCGATACGAACAGCCTGACAGTTTTGACCCCTTCGCTTTCATACAGTACTTCATGTGGTCCTACGCCATTTGCTGTAGCGGGTGTTGCTCCATCACCAAAATCCCAGACATAACTATCTATATCGCCTTTGGATAAGTCAGAGAAAATAACAGAACTGCCAATACACAGAAACCGGCTGTTCACATCAAAGAGGGCATAAGGAGAAGATGCACTGCTTGTATCCGAGTAGGCACGTATGCAGGTATGAAACTCATGGCCTTTATTTCCTACACCGGTAGGAATCCATTCTTTGTTATCCGGAGATATCCATGTGTTACCTTTGGTACGTAATGCATCGGAGGGAATCCATACATCATACAAGCTACCCTCCTCTAAATTTGCAAGAGGTATTTCGATTGTATTTCCTCCCTTTATTGATGCTTGTGTCCATATACTATCGCCTGTCAGCTTGTTTGTGATCAAAACAGTGTCATCAGATTCCCATTCCAGTTGGGGCATGAATTGTAAATGCAGAGACGTGTCCTGTGGTGATAATATATGTGTTTCATAAAGATTCAGATTCGCGGGCGCCAGGATATATCTTCCTGAAGTGCCGAAGGTAAGTGATGTGGATCCTGTAAGATTTTCGCCCTGGTATTTCAGGGAATTATTTTTAAACATAATATTGTAGTCATCTCCGCCTGACAATGCTTCGGGAATTATTTTTAGTTGCTGATTGCCTGTGTCAATTTCGTATTCCCAATTCACAGTACGCCAGATGTCATAAGATGTGTTAACGATCTCTATTTGGTTTGGGTTAATGGCATCAAACTTTCCTGCAAATTTCACATATATGGCACTGTCGGGATGAAAAAATTTTGTTCCTTCAGTGGGTAGTGATGAGTTGATAATAATGCGCTTGCATTCAGGTTTGAAGGTGTAAGAAAAATCAGTGTTGAAATGTTGTTTGACAGATTGTATGGCAGAGTCAGCGAAGTGGACATGAATATTTTCACCATAATAGGACACAGGCACTTCAATGGAGAAACAACAGGGATTGTCCTGATCAACAGACATATCAAGATCATAGTCTAAGTCAAAAGGATTGTCTTTTACCATAAAAGTTCTGGAAATACTGATAAGGCTGTCATATAGTTCATCAATAGTATCTGTCATGCATAGCAACAGTTGATTGTCTGATGTCTGAATGCCTTCCTGAAAATTTGCATAGTCCAATGGATAGAACAGGTTTGAATCAATCAGGAAGAATGTAAGTGTATCAGCAAGATTCCCTGTTTGATCGGCGTGAAAAAAGGTATTTTCGGGAAAGATCAGTTTATATTCCTGCCCATAATCATCAAGACTGTCAAAAGTGATTTGCAGGCTGTGGTTTACACTGTCATAAGAGAATGCTTTTGGCGATCTTGTTGTCAGGTCGTTTTTTTGCAGGATGATGTCATGAAGGGAAAAAGAATCGACAGGATTGTCAAGGTAAATTTTAAAAGGCATATCAGGAGGGATACCGGTTGTGCTGTCGGCAGGAATCGAATGTGTTATGACAGGTCTTTGGTAATTTATTTTTAAAGTTGTTTGATAGGCGGGGGTCGTTTTCCCTTCAGCACCCTGAAGGTTTGGCTGTGCATAATCATCAATGGGGATCTCTATGGGTATAGGAGAATGCGAACCGGGGGTTTTATATTTGATACGGACATAGAAATCGCCATTGGCAGTGAAGTTTACCGGAAAAGTATAAAATCCCGGTAACTCGTTGTAGATATCTTTTTTTTCAAAAAGTATTCCGGACAGGGAGTCATCTGAAAAGTTTTGATAAGCAGTAATGTCAATGATCGTACCTGCAACAGGAATGAAGGTACCGATGCGATGTATAAACTCTTCTTTTGGTGTTGAGAACCTCGAGAGGGCATATCCTGTAGAGTTCAGGTATCCTGTTGATCTGAGTGCGCTAAGTGTATCATAGTAGTAAATTTTATCAATACGGTTGACAGGGACTTTTTCGGGATAATAGGAAGCCGTATAATTTGTTCTGGAATCTTCATAAGAAATATAAAAGTAGCCGCTATCTGCCCATTCGTCAGTCCATTGGTTTTTCATTATCCAGGCACCCTTTCCCACGTCTGTTATAAGCGTATCATTCCATCCGCACAACAAGACAGCATGATTCACAGCCTTGTTGCCACTATACAAAAATGTGTGATTTTGTGAATTGTAACTAGGTGTTTGCCATCGCATACTGACTGAAACAGCGCCAAAATTCATCAGCGTGTATTTGAGTGCATCCTCGTTATTGCCCGGTATCCAACGAACATCAGGAACATACGCCACAGGGGTAAAGCCTTTGACACAAGCATGTGAAGGCTGGTCGTTTGGGGTGTAGGGAACCTGACTTTCAAGAACGGGTCCTTCCAGTCTTGTTAAATAAGCCATTGCCAGCCAGTCATTTCCCCCATCGCCATATGGCCATTCAAAGCCATGGCAGGAAGACATGCTATGTTCTGAAAGGTTAAAAGAATCGTATCCCAAGGTAAGCCATTGGGATTCAATGGCTCCGATTGCGGTAAAAGCCCAACAGTTACCGCCGGTATTTAATCCCGGGGCAGAACTCTGGTCTTTGACGCTTGTGACCAGTCCCAATTCACGTAAATCATAAACAGAGGGAAAAGGTGTTGATTTGAAATCAATTTTACGGTCTTTGTCAATATTACGAAAATCAGGAATGAAAGGCAGGGGAGGGCTTCCATCACGTTCATTTTCCGGAGTGGCAAGGAATTCCTTAAGATCAACAGGTAAGATTGAGTGGGTAAGCGTTTGCGAATAAAAATTTAGAGGAATCAGGATGAGTATCTGACATAAAAAAACAAAAAATATCCGGTGCATGACAATCAAATATCGGGTTGATTTATACGTTACATTTATTATCAGGTATAAAAATACGGATTTTGAAACGTAAATGATGTATAAACTTGCCAAAAAAAGAACATAAAGAAAAAAATCTCATGTATATTTGTGAACCTGTGATATTGCAGGGTAAATCAAAAATGATATAATTTGGTATGGGTATTGTCTCAAAAGTACTTGAGCTTGTTTTAGGGAATAAATTTGACCGGGACATGAAAGAAATACGTCCCATAGTTGAACGTGTAAAAGAGGTTTATGTTACATATGCAGATCTTTCCAATGATCAACTAAGAGAGAAAACCGAGCAGTTAAAGAAAAAAATAGCTTCGCATATAGAAGTTGAAAATAAAGAGATTGCAACTTTAAAGGAAGAAGCTGAAAAAGAACCCGATTTTTTTAAAAAAGAAGTTCTTTACGAAGAGGTGGACAAATTTGAAAAAGTCATAGACAATAAGTTGGAAGATTATCTGAATGAAATTCTTCCGGAAGCATTTTCTATTGTCAGGGAGACGGCGAGGCGTTTTAAAGAGGGAGAGGAAGTAGAAGTAACGGCAACTGATTTTGATCGTGAACTTGCATCAGAGAAAGATTTTGTTACCATTCGCGGAGACAAGGCAATATATGCCAATCGTTGGATTGCAGGAGGGAATGAAGTTGTATGGGATATGGTACATTATGATGTGCAGTTGATCGGTGGGGTGGTGTTGCATCAGGGGAAAATTGCCGAGATGGGGACAGGTGAAGGAAAAACACTTGTGGCAACATTGCCGGTATTTCTGAATGCTTTATCAGGACGGGGAGTGCATCTTATTACAGTGAACGATTATCTGGCGAAAAGGGACTCGGAATGGATGGGTCCGATCTATAATTTTCATGGATTGTCAGTAGATTGTATTGACAAACATCAACCAAACTCTGAGGGGCGGAGAAAAGCATATCTCTCAGATATTACTTTCGGAACAAATAATGAATTTGGATTCGATTATTTACGTGATAATATGGCCATTAATCCGGCAGATCTGGTTCAGCGAAGGCATCATTATGCCATCGTTGATGAGGTGGATTCTGTCCTTATTGATGATGCAAGGACTCCCTTGATCATTTCAGGTCCTGTTGCAAGGAAGAGCAGTGACCATGAGAAATTTGAAGAGTTTCGTCCGAAAGTAGAAATCCTTGTGGAAGCACAGAAAAATCTGGTGACAAAGGTTTTGGCTGAAGCAAAAAAGAAAATAAAAGAAGGAGACAACGAAAAAGGAGGTTTATTGCTGCTTCGGGCGTTTAAGGGGTTACCCAAAAACAAGGCCATTATAAAATACCTGAGTGAACATGGGAATAAGGTGTTGTTGCAGAAAACAGAGAATTTTTATATGCAGGATAATAGCAAGAACATGCCCCTGGTAACGGATGACCTGTTTTTTGTTATTGATGAAAGAGCGAATTCTATTGAACTTACAGATAAAGGGATTGACTTGTTAACATCAAAAACTGATGACGAGGATTTCTTTATTCTTCCTGATATTGGCTCTGAAGTAGCTGAATTGGAGAAGTCGAGCCTCGCGGAAACGGAAAAAATAGCGAAAAAAGATCGTTTAATGCAGGATTATGCGGTGAAGTCTGAAAGGGTTCATACCGTTCAACAATTATTGAAGGCTTATGCGTTGTTTGAGAAAGAAATTGAATATGTGGTGGTGGATAATAAGGTAAAGATCGTTGATGAGCAGACAGGACGTATTATGGAGGGACGACGTTATTCAGACGGTTTACACCAGGCAATAGAGGCCAAAGAACGTGTCAGGGTGGAAGCTTCTACACAAACTATGGCAACCATAACTTTACAGAATTATTTCCGGATGTATCATAAGTTGTCAGGTATGACGGGAACAGCAGAAACAGAAGCCGGTGAGTTCTGGAATATCTATGAGTTGGATGTTGTTGTGATACCAACCAATAAGCCAATTGTCAGAGATGATAAAGAGGATCTTGTATTTAAAACAAAAAGAGAAAAATATAATGCAGTTATTGATATAATTGTTGAGCTGGTTGAGGAAAAACGGCCGGTACTGGTAGGTACTACTTCTGTTGATATTTCTGAATTGCTCAGCCGAATGTTGAAGATACGTAATATAAAACACAATGTGTTAAATGCAAAATTACACCAACGTGAAGCTGAAGTAGTGCTGGAAGCAGGAAAACCGGGGAATGTGACCATCGCAACAAATATGGCCGGTAGGGGTACGGATATAAAATTACCTGAGGAGGTGAAAGAAGCCGGCGGACTTGCAATCATAGGAACTGAACGCCATGAGTCCAGAAGGGTTGACCGGCAGCTTAGAGGCCGGGCAGGAAGACAGGGTGATCCGGGATCTTCCCAGTTCTTTGTTTCATTGGAAGATGACCTGATGCGGCTTTTTGGGTCGGCCAGAATTGCAGGTATGATGGACAGACTGGGATTAAAGGAAGGAGAAGTCATACAACATGGCATGATATCACGCTCTATCGAGAGGGCACAGAAAAAAGTTGAAGAGAATAATTTTGGAATAAGAAAACATCTGTTGGAGTATGATGATGTAATGAATAATCAACGTGAAGTCATCTACAAAAAAAGAAGGCATGCCTTGTTCGGGGAACGGCTTGAACTTGATATTTCAAATATGTTCTATGAAGAGGTTGAAGATATGGTTTCTGAATATCAACAAATATCTGATCTTGAAGGTTTTAAGTTGGAGTTGATGAGACTGTTTTCTGTTAATACAGCAGTTGATGAGACAAATTTTTTGAAGTCAGAACAGGCACAGATTACAGAAATAATATTTAGGGAAGTACAGGATTCATACAGGCGTAAGTTGGAATCAATAGCCCGGCAAGCTTTGCCCGTGATCAAGGATGTGTATGAAAAACAATCAGGGACATACGAAAATATTGTTGTTCCGGTGACTGATGGACGAAGGACATTTAATATCATAGCAAATCTTGAAAAATCCACCCAAACAGAAGGGCGGGAGCTTGTGAAGTCGTACCAGAAAACTGTGGTGTTGGTTTCTATTGACGAAGAATGGAAGGAGCACCTTAGGGAGTTGGATGAACTTCGACAATCAGTAAGACATGCCTCCTACGAACAAAAAGACCCTTTACTGATCTATAAATTAGAATCGTTTCAACTTTTCAAGGCGATGATTGGAAGAATCAACAAAGAAGTTGCGTCTGTTTTTGCCAAAGGGCACATTCCTATTACTGACAGCAGGGGAGTCAGAGAAGCAACACCGCCCCAACGGCTTGACCTTAGTAAATTTGAAGAAAGTAAAACAGGTTTGCCCGGAACAGATCCCGGACAGCAACAAAAGAAAAAGCCCAAAGTTGAACCTGTCAGGGTGGAGAAAAAAGTTGGAAGAAATGAACCCTGTCCCTGTGGGAGTGGGAAGAAATATAAGCAATGTCACGGGAAGGGCGTAGCTTAAATTTATTTCACAGAAAAATCAGCTTATTGTAGTTAGAATAATGTTAAAAAGTTTTCTCTGATTATTTTTTGAAGCCTATTTTCGGAAACATCTTTGATCCTGGAAGCAAAAGTATATATTTCCTTAATCGAAAAAGAAGAATTATCTGTCTCTAAAAAAATAAACTGCGAAGGTATTTGTCTGAGCGATTCGATAACTTTTTGATTTTTTGTGCTTAAAAAAGATCCGAACGAAATGAAGTGACCTTGTTGTGTGATTTTTTTTGCCTGATTTAAGTCTTTGTTAAACCCATGAAAAACAGCTTTAACAGAAGGATAAGCAGACAGCATCTTTAATATTTCATCATAGGCTTTTACACAATGAATGATTACGGGTTTATTATGTTTTTCGGCAAGATTTAAGTGAGTTGTAAAGACTTTCTCTTGTATTGAAAGGTCTGTTTTGCATTTTTTGTCTATCCCCGTTTCACCTAATGCAAGGAGGTTTGGATCATCTATTGTTTGTTTGATGTAATTGATCTCTTCATCTACTTTATCTGTTTTAATAAACCAGGGGTGAATACCATAGGAGAAATAAAAGTGTTCTTTTTTTTTGACGGGAATACCGGAATTTATATCAAGGTTAACTATTGAAAAAACATCATCTGTATGATTGATTGAGTGCGTATGAATGTCAATGTATTTTTTGTTGTGGCAGATCATTTGTTTTTATAATATTGTTTTTGTGATTGAATGGAAATCAATCGTGTTTATTTTCTAATTTGTTAAAGGCAAAGAAAAGTAAAATACGGAGCCTTTTCCTTTTTGAGAATTCAGCCATATTTCACCTTCCATGAGTTCAAGCAGACTCCGGCATATGGTGAGACCCAGTCCGCTACCTGTATAACTGCGGCTATGACCTTCGTCTTCCTGCCTGAATCTTTCAAAGATAATCTTTTGTTTTTTACTGCTAATGCCCAAACCTGTATCTTTCACATAAAAAACGATAACCTTATTTTTTATATAATAACCAAATTCAATGGATCCTTTTTCGGTAAACTTGATGGCATTGTATATAAGATTATTCAAAATTTGCCGTAAACGTATTATGTCAGTTTCTATCTGATAATCTTTGTCAGGATGACTGGTATGACAGGTTAATTCTATTTCTGATTTATTGAGAGCAAGCAATCTTTCATTGAACATCTCTTGTAATTCTTTCAGAACAGGATTTAATTTTATTTTTTGTTTGTTAATTTTTATTTGTCCGCTTTCAATTTTTGCTATATCAATAACATCAGAAATAATAGACATAAGGTGTTCACCACTGTTGTTGATAATTGAGATATATTTTTCCCGCTTGTGTTGTTCAATACCTGGTTTTGAAAGTAACTGGGAAAATCCTAAGATCCCGTTTAGAGGCGTTCGTATTTCATGTGACATATTTGCCAGAAAGGTTGATTTTAGTATATCACTTTCTTCTGCCCGTTTTTTTTCCCTGATAAGTTCATCTTCTATTCTTTTCTCAACAGAGATATCCTGCAAAATTCCTGAAGCTTTGATTGGAAGTCCAAATTGATTGTAAATAGCTCTTCCTGAGTCTTTCACCCAAATTACTTTCCCGCTTTTTGTGATGATGCGGAAACTGATGTTATAATCTTTTCTTTTCCATATGCTGTTTAATATTGATTTTATAACAAAAGACTTATCCTCAGGATAGATAATTTTCTGAAAGTTTTTCAGGTTGGGTGCAAGTTCATCCGGTTTGTATCCGATGTTTTTAAACACTTCGTTTGACCATGTTGATTTTCTTTTTATAAAATCATATTCATAGTTGATCAGTTTTGCTGCCTTTTGTGCGTTTCTTAAAAGTTCCCAACGCTCCTGAAGATTATCCTCTTTTTTTTTAATTTTTGTAACGTCCTGAAAAAGAACATAAAATTGGTCATTGACCTGATGGGAAAGAATCGCATAAATTGTTTTTTTGAAAATGTGGAAGTGTGTGATATATTGATTTTTTATTTTTCCCTTTTCAATATTTTTAAGAATTTCCGGTTTTTTATCCGTTAATTTTCTTTTTAAGAAGAGGACAAGATCGTTCCGTGATCCGATTTTTTTAGTTTCTTTAATTAATTTGGAGGCATTTTCAGACCATGTGATTGTGTCATCCTTATTGATCTTCGCATAAAAGATATTACTTGCTTCGAGGAGGGGAGATATGATTTTTTCTTCAGGTAACACGTTTTCAAAATCAGATGATTTAAGTTGTTTTTTTTATGTTTATGTAAAATCTTTCTGCAA
>CAYSRH010000029.1:0-10946 GCA_964433245.1 uncultured Bacteroidales bacterium
GTGTGTTGGATATCATTGTCAAAAAGAACAGGGTGTTGGTTGAAGGGATTAACATGGTGTCAAAACATGCAAAACCTAATGCTGAAAACCCTCAGGGAGGCATTATTAAAAAGGAAGCCCCGGTTCATATTTCTAACCTGATGGTCGTTGACCCTTCTTCAGGAGAACCTGCCAAAATCGGAAGAAGGTTAAATGATAATAATAAATTGGTTCGTTATTCAAAAAAAAGTGGAGAGGAGATTAAGTAATGAAATATACACCTAGCCTTAAAAAAAAGTATCAGGAAGAAATTATTCCTGCATTGATGAAACATTTTGGATACAAAAATGTCATGCAGGTTCCTCGATTGAAAAAAATTGTTGTCAATCGGGGGGTTGGTGAGGCAGTTGCTGACAAAAAACTTGCTGATATCACAGTTGATGAATTAACAATGATTGCCGGACAAAAAGCAATGTTGTGTATGTCAAAAAAAGATGTGTCAAATTTTAAACTCCGGCGGGGAATGCCGATTGGAGCAAAAGTAACACTCAGAGATGATCGAATGTATGAATTTCTGGAAAGACTTATTTGCCTTTCTATACCTCGTGTTAGAGATTTTCAGGGAGTCGGAACAAAGATGGATGGAAAAGGAAACTATTCTCTTGGGATAACAGAACAAATTATCTTTCCTGAAATTGATATTGATAAAATTAATAAAATACTGGGACTGGAAATTAACTTTATCACTGATGCAAAAACAGATGAAGAAGGGTTTGCCCTGTTGAAAGAATTTGGTTTGCCTTTTAAGAAAAATTAAAAATTATAATACTATAATACAGTAAGTATATGGCTAAAGAATCAATGAAAGCACGTGAAAGAAAGCGTAAAAAAATGATTGAAAAATATGCTAAAAAACGTGCACAACTAAAAGCAGAAGGGGATTATGTAGGACTTAGCAGATTACCTCGTAATAGTAATCCTATCAGGTTGCACAACCGTTGTACTATTACGGGAAGACCAAAAGGGTACATGAGGCAATTTGGAATTAGCCGGATTCAGTTTAGGGAAATGGCATCGTCTGGATTAATACCCGGAATAAGAAAAGCAAGTTGGTAGTAGTATAACGATAAATAATACATAAAACAATGGTTACTGATCCTATAGCAGATTATTTAACAAGAGTTCGCAATGCAATTTCTGCCAAACATAAAGTTGTGGAAATTCCGGCATCCAATATAAAGAAGAATATGACAAAAATTCTTCATGATAAAGGTTATATCCTTAGCTATAAATTTGAAGAAGATGATAAGCAAGGGATAATAAAAATTGCACTGAAGTATGAACCGGAAACTAAAATGCCGGTAATTAAATCACTTACTCGTGTGAGTCGCCCCGGATTAAGAAAATATGCCGATAGTGATAATTTGCCACGTGTTATTAACGGGTTGGGAATTGCTATCATCTCTACTTCAAGAGGTCTTATGACAGATAAGGAGGCACGAAAAAATAAAATAGGTGGCGAAGTTTTATGTTATGTATATTAATTAAGGAGGATTTTTTATATGTCTAGAATTGGAAAATTACCGATTGATATCCCGGCAGGTGTTAGTATCACTATAGATAATGATAAAGTTATGGTGAAAGGAGCCAAAGGTGAATTGTCCCGGCAACTGACCTCAGGGATTACAGCAAAACAAGAAGGAGAACAGCTGATAGTGGAAAGACCTTCTGATACCAAAGAGCATAAAGCAAAACATGGTCTTTACAGGATGCTGTTGAGTAATATGATCGAGGGTGTATCAAAAGGATATGAGATAAAACTGGAATTGGTGGGTGTTGGATTTAGAGCCAGTAATAATGGACAATTATTGGAATTAAGTTTGGGGTATTCTCATGAAATAGTCTTTCAGTTACCTCCCGAAATAAAAGTAGAAGCTGTTCAGGAAAAACGAAAAAACCCGGTCGTTACATTGCAAAGCATTGACAAGCAGCTCATTGGTCATGTCGCATCTAAGATCAGGTCATTCCGACCTCCGGAACCATATAAAGGGAAGGGAATACGATATGTTGGTGAGTACGTTAGAAAAAAAGCCGGAAAATCAGCAAGTATATAAAATAAATAAATTAAAGAACGAAATATTATGGCGATTACAAAGCATGATAGAAGGAAGCGAATAAAATACAGAATTCGCAGGAAAGTGACAGGAACAGCAGAAGTTCCCAGACTTTCAGTATATAGAAGCAATAAGCATATTTATGCCCAGGTGATCAATGACAAAGAAGAAAAAACATTGCTTTCTGCATCATCGCTGGAAAAAGACATTATGGAAAAAAAAGATATGCCTAAAAAAGAAATTGCAGCACTGGTCGGAAAAAAATTGGCTGAAAAAGCAAAAGATGCCGGTCTGTCTAAAGTAACTTTTGACAGAGGAGGCTATCTTTATCATGGAAGAGTTAAAACATTAGCAGATAATGCCAGAGAGGGCGGATTAAATTTTTAAATTATTATGGCAACAGACACAAAAAAAGTAAAAACAACAGTGGACCTGGAATTACAAGACCGTTTGGTAGCAATTAACCGTGTTACAAAAGTAACTAAGGGTGGGCGAAACTTTGGTTTCTCTGCAATTGTTGTTGTTGGAAATGAAAATGGGATTGTTGGATATGGTCTTGGTAAAGCTAAAGAAGTAACAACAGCAATTAGTAAAGGCGTTGAAGCAGCTAAGAAAAACCTGATAAAAGTTCCTCTGATAAAAAATACAATTCCTCATGAATTGACTTGTAAATTTGATGGAGCAGAGGTGTTTTTAAAACCGGCATCTTCCGGTACGGGAGTTAAGGCAGGTGGGGCTATGCGGGCAATGCTTGAGAGTGCCGGAGTACACGATGTATTAGCGAAATCTAAAGGTTCTGCAAACCCACATAATGTGGTGAAAGCGACCTTTAAAGCATTGGGGATGCTGCGTGATGCTCGAATGGTAGCAAAGGAACGTGGTGTAGATCTTGAAAAAGTATTTAACGGATAATAATTAAAAAGTTATGGCGAAAGTTAGAATTACCCAGATAAAAAGTAAAATAGATAGAAATATTAAGCAAAAAGCTACTTTAGAAGCAATGGGATTTAAGAAAACAAATGATTCTGTTGAACATGAAAAGACTCCACAGATAGAAGGGATGATTAACAAGGTTAAGCATCTTGTAATAGTGGAAGACATTAAGTAGTAGAATATATAATAAAAGATATAAAAGGCAATTATGGAATTAAACAATTTAAAACCGGCAAAAGGTTCTGTTAAAGGAAGAAAACTAAGGCTTGGAAGAGGAGAAGGTTCAGGAAAAGGAGGAACTTCTACCCGTGGACATAAGGGACAGAAATCCAGATCAGGATATTCCAGGTCTTTTGGATTTGAAGGAGGTCAAATGCCCCTGCAAAGAAGAGTGCCGAAGTATGGATTTAAAAATGTTAACAGGATTACATATAAAGCAATCAATCTTAGTACTATTGAAGCTTTGATGAAAAAATTGAATGTTTCTGTAATTGAATTTGAAACATTAAGAAAAGCAGGACTGGTTGCAAAAAACGACAAGGTAAAAATACTTGGTAATGGAACTATTTCAAGTAAAGTAGATGTGAAAGTTCACGCTTTCTCAAAGAAAGCACAAAGCGCTATTGAAGCTGCTGGTGGTAAAATAGAAATCCTATAATTTTTTTATATGAAGGCTTTTATCAATACTTTAAAAAATATTTATAAGATTGAAGATCTGAGATCCAGAATTCTATATACATTAGGAATTCTCTTGATCTACAGGTTGGGCTCTTTTGTTACATTGCCGGGAGTAGATCCTGCTCAGTTGGAAAATCTTAGAGCCCAAACTGCAGATGGAGTACTTGGATTGCTTGATATGTTCTCCGGAGGAGCTTTTTCTAATGCTTCGATATTCGCATTGGGGATTATGCCTTATATTTCAGCATCTATTGTTATTCAATTACTGGGAATTGCTGTCCCGTATTTTCAAAAATTACAAAAAGAAGGAGAGAGTGGCAGAAGAAAAATCAATCAACTCACAAGATATTTAACCTTGCTTATATTGGTGGTGCAGGCACCCGGATACCTGGCAAACCTGCATGCCCAACTTCCCGAATCAGCCTTTGTGCTGAAAGGAGTATTTTTTACCGTGTCTTCTGTTATCATATTAACTTCGGGAACTATGTTTGTGATGTGGCTGGGGGAACGAATAACAGATAACGGGCTTGGAAATGGAATATCGCTTATTATTATGATAGGAATTATAGCGCAATTTCCAATGTCGTTCATTGGCGAGTTTGGTGCAAGACTGGAACCTGGCAGTGGAGGGCTGATCGCTTTCCTTGTTGAAATGATATTTCTCTTTCTTGTTTTTACCTTATGTATTTTGCTTGTACAGGGAACACGAAAAATTCCGGTGCAATATGCCAAACGAGTTGTGGGAAACAAGCAATATGGTGGTGTGAGGCAATACATCCCTTTAAAAGTAAATGCCGCAGGTGTAATGCCGATTATATTTGCCCAGGCAATTATGTTCTTGCCTTTGACTTTTGCCAGATTTGCTTCTGAAGAAGCTTCCGGTTTTGTTATGGCTTTTGCTGATTTTACAGGCATATGGTATAACCTTACTTTTGCGTTTCTTGTCATAGTTTTTACCTATTTTTACACGGCAGTAACAATCAATCCGGTGCAGATAGCGGAAGATATGAAAAAGAATGGAGGATTTATTCCGGGAGTGAAGCCGGGAAAGAAAACAGTGGAGTATCTTGACGGAGTTATGTCACGAATTATTTTGCCGGGATCATTTTTTCTTGCTTTTGTCGCAATTTTACCGGCAATAGCAACTAAGGCAGGAGTAAGTGCACAGTTTGCCCAATTTTACGGGGGAACCTCTTTGCTGATTCTGGTAGGAGTTATTTTGGATACATTGCAACAAATAGAGAGTCATTTACTAATGAGGCATTACGACGGATTAATGAAGTCGGGATCTCGTATTAAAGGAAGGACCGCAGGTGCTTCCGCAATGTAAAAACGTTCTTTGATGGCTATATTGAAAACCGAAGAAGAGATCAATTTTTTGAGAGAAAGTAACATTCTTGTTTCTAAAACACTTGGAGAATTGAAAAAACATGTGAAAGAAGGTGTCTCTACTTTGGAATTGGATCAAATAGCCGAAGATTTTATCAGAAGTCATGGCGCATCGCCTGCGTTTAAAGGATATCGTGGATTCCCTGCAACACTTTGCACAAGTGTTAATGAGCAGGTTGTACACGGAATACCTTCAGATTACAGGCTGAAATCCGGAGATGTAGTGTCTGTTGATTGTGGGGTTTTTTTGAATGGTTATGTTGGTGATACTGCATATACTTATGTAGTAGAAGAAGCAGGACATAAAGTTGAGAAATTGATAACTGCTACGAAAGAAGCACTCATGCTGGGGATAGAACAGGCAATATCAGGCAATTATACCGGACATATCGGATATGCTGTTCAAAAACATGTTGAAAATAATGGTTTTTCAGTTGTCCGTGAGTTGGTGGGACATGGAATAGGAACAGAATTACATGAGCCTCCGGAAGTTCCGAATTATGGAAGAAATGGTACGGGAACAAGGCTTCAAAAAGGAATGGTGATTTGTATTGAACCAATGATAAATTTTGGGAAAAAAGGGGTTCGCATGGAAAAAGATGGATGGACGATCCGAACAACTGACAAACTGCCTTCTGTTCATTTTGAATTGGCAGTGGCAGTAAATGATAAAAAACCGGATATATTATCAACTTTTGAATATATTGAATTGAACTAATTATAAAATATTGTTTTAAATTAAATTAAGTAAAAATATGGCAAAACAGCCTGCAATAGAATTGGATGGTACAATTATAGAAGCTTTGTCAAATGCAATGTTTCGGGTTGAACTTGAAAATAAGCATATTATTACCGCTCATATTTCCGGAAAAATGAGAATGCATTATATCAGGATACTACCCGGAGATAAAGTGAAAGTTGAGATGTCTCCCTATGATTTAACAAAAGGAAGAATTGTATTCAGATACTAAAATAGTACAATAAAAAAACGGATTTAAAGTAAATTTGCAGACGTAAAAAAGATATAGAAAAATGAAGGTAAAAGCATCAGTAAAAAAGAGAAGTAGTGATTGCAAGGTGATCAAGCGAAAAGGTAAGGTCTTGGTAATAAACAAGAAAAACCCGAAATTTAAGCAAAGGCAAGGATAAAATAATAAAATTCAAATAAATAATAAAATTCATATTTATGGCTAGAATTGTTGGTGTTGATTTACCAAAAAATAAAAGAGGAGTAATAGCTCTTACGTATATCTACGGAATAGGCAGAAGTCTGGCACAAACCATCCTAAAAAAAGCAGGAGTGGATTCTAATATTAAAGTGCAGGACTGGAATGATGACCATATTGCTGCAATTCGTAAGGTTGTTAATGAGGAGTATCGTACAGAAGGATCATTACGTTCCGAAGTCCAAATGAATATTAAAAGATTAATGGATGTGGGGTGTTATCGTGGGATTCGCCACAGAATTGGATTGCCTGTCAGGGGACAAAGTACGAAAAATAACGCAAGAACCCGAAAAGGGAAGAAAAAAACGATAGCAAATAAAAAGAAAGCAACTAAATAATAATACTTGAATCATTATGGCGAAGAAAACAACTACATCAAGGAAACGTGTGGTAAAAGTTGAGGCTGAAGGACAAGCTCATATTCATGCATCATTTAACAATATCATTGTTTCTTTGACAAATAATGCAGGTCAGGTTATCTCCTGGTCATCTGCCGGAAAAATGGGATTCAGAGGATCAAAGAAAAATACACCTTATGCTGCACAAACAGCTGCACAGGATTGTGCTAAAAAAGCTTATGAACTGGGATTGAGAAAAGTGAAAGCTTTTGTTAAAGGACCAGGGTCAGGACGGGAGTCTGCCATCAGGAATATTAATAATGCGGGAATTGTGGTTACCGAAATTATTGATGTAACACCAATTCCGCATAATGGTTGTCGTCCTCCAAAAAGAAGAAGAGTCTAATTTTAATTTACAGATAAAAAAGCAAAAAATTTATGGCTAGATACATTGGACCAAAGTCAAAAATTGCCCGAAAACTCGGAGAACCTGTTTATGGGCCGGATAAATATTTCGAGAAAAAAAATTATCCCCCGGGATCTCATGGTGTGGACAGAAGAAGAAAAAAAACTTCTGAATATGGCGTGCAACTCAAAGAGAAACAAAAGGCAAAATATACTTATGGATTGTTGGAAAAGCAATTTAAAAACTTTTTCGAAAAGGCAAACAGAAAAAAGGGGGTAACAGGTGAGGTACTCTTGCAGTTGCTTGAATCACGTCTTGATAATGTGGTTTTTCGTTTGGGCATATCACCAACACGTGCAGGCGCACGCCAACTGATCTCTCATAAACATATTACTGTTAACGAGGAAGTTGTGAATATTCCTTCTTTTCTTGTGAAACCGGGAGATGTTGTGGGAGTTCGTGAAAAATCAAAATCATTGGAAGTAATAACAGCTTCTTTAGGTGCCCCAACAAATAAGAATTTTAGTTGGCTGGAGTGGGATAGCTCAACTATGATAGGTACTTTTTTAAATATTCCGGAAAGATCGGATATCCCAGAAAATATAAAAGAACAGTTGATTGTAGAATTGTATTCAAAATAAAAAACAGATAATCGCTTTATGGCTATATTGGCTTTTCAAAAACCGGATAAGGTTGTAATGCTTGAGTCAGATGAAAAATTCGGAAAATTCGAATTTCGTCCTCTTGAGCCCGGCTATGGTGTTACCATTGGCAATGCACTCCGTCGAGTATTAATAAATTCTCTTGAGGGATTCGCTATTACAACAATAAAGATAGAGGGAGTAGATCATGAATTTTCTACTATCCCTGGTGTTAAAGAAGATGTTACACAGATTGTCCTCAATCTCAAACAGGTTCGTTTTAAACAAAACGTAGAAGATACTGAAAACGAAAGAATAATGTTCAGTATCAAAGGGAAACAAAAATTTCTGGCAGGAGATTTAAATAAGTCCCTTAGTGGTTTTGAAGTGCTGAATCCTGATTTGGAGATATGTTCAATGGACAAGGGAGGAGAATTGTCTATGCAAATTACAATTAGTAAGGGAAGAGGGTACGTTACGGCAGAAGAAAACCGCCCCATTGAAGAAGAAATAGGGCTTATCCCTATGGATGCGGTTTATACACCTATACGAAATGTGAAATATGAAGTTGAAGACTATCGGGTGGGACAAAAAACAGACTATGAAAAAGTTGTTTTTGAAATTACCACAGATGGCTCTGTTCATCCAAAAGAAGCATTGAAGGAAGCAGCAAAGATCCTTATTTATCACTTTATGCTTTTCTCAGATGAGAAAATTACACTTGAAGATGATGAGAAATTTAAAAATGAAGAGTTTAATGAAGAAATACTCCATATGAGACAGCTTCTGAAAACAAAACTTGTGGATATGGATCTGTCTGTGCGTGCACTAAATTGCTTGAAATCAGCAGAAGTATATACGCTGGGAGAACTGGTGCAATTTAATAAAAATGACTTATTGAAGTTCAGAAATTTTGGAAAAAAATCCCTGACAGAACTCGAAGAAAAATTGGTTTCTTTGAACTTAAGCTTTGGAATGGATATTAATAAATATAAATTAGACAAGGAGTAGGAAATGAGACATAAGAAATCTGTTAATCATCTTGGAAGAAAAACAGGACATAGAAAAGCTATGTTGTCCAATATGGCAACTTCTTTGATATTGCATAAACGCATTACGACAACAGTAGCAAAAGCAAAAGCGCTGCGGCAGTATGTTGAGCCTCTTATTACCAAATCCAAAGAGGATTCAACTCATAACAGGCGTGTGGCTTTTGGTTATCTTCAGGATAAATTTGCTGTGGCAGAATTGTTCCGGGATATTTCCGTGAAAGTAGCGAAGAGACCAGGAGGATATACGCGTATTCTGAAAACAGGAAATCGTTTGGGTGATAATGCTGAAATGTGTATGATGGAATTGGTCGATTATAATGAGAATCTGCTCGCTCTGAAAGAAGAAAAAGCAGGAAAATCAACCAGAAGAAGAAGCAGAAGGGGTAGTGGGTCAAAAACAACAGAATCCAAAAGCACAGAAACAACAAATACAGCTTCTGCCTTAAATGAGGAACAAAAGGTAAAAGATCAAGGTGAGGTGGCTGAGGAAAAACCGGTTGATGTGAAACCTGAAGAAGATGCTAAAATAGAAAAAAAGCCTGTAGAATCAGAGAGAAGTGAGGAAAAACCGGAAGATAAAAAAGAGCCGGAAGGTGAAGTAAAAACAAAAGAAGAAGATCAGGTGAAGGGCGAAGCTAAAGAAGATCAACCCGAAGAGAATAAAAAAAAGGATGATGACAGCCCGGAGAAAAAATCAGAAGATAAATAAACTAAAATAATAAAAAGTTATGAGTCAAATTGTAAATGTACATGCTAGAGAAATTATTGATTCTCGTGGAAATCCAACAATAGAGGTTGATGTTACATTAGCCAGTGGTTTTATGGGAAGAGCTGCTGTTCCTTCAGGAGCTTCAACAGGAGAAAATGAAGCAATAGAATTGAGAGATGGTGATAAAAAAAGATACCTGGGAAAAGGTGTTACCAAAGCAGTTAGAAATGTGAACGATATCATCGCAGAAGAAATTATTGGAATGGATGCCATTGATCAGGTTCGGATTGATACAACAATGATTGAACTGGATGGAACGGATACGAAATCAAAACTGGGGGCAAATGCAATACTTGGTGTATCTCTGGCGACAGCAAAAGCGGCAGCAGCTTATATGGGATTGCCTTTGTACCGCTATATTGGGGGAACCAATGCAAGACATTTGCCGGTACCTATGATGAATATTATTAACGGAGGATCTCATTCTGATGCACCTATCGCTTTTCAGGAGTTTATGATCAGACCGATTGGCGCTACCTCTTTTAAAGAAGGCCTAAGGATGGGAGCTGAAATTTTTCATGCACTTAAAAAGGTTTTGCACGATAGAGGCTTAAGTACTGCTGTGGGTGATGAAGGAGGTTTTGCCCCTGCATTGAATGGAACCGAAGATGCACTGGACTCTATTCTTGAAGCAATTAAAAAAGCAGGATACAAACCCGAAGATGATGTTACAATAGCACTTGATTGTGCGGCTGCTGAATTCTACAAAGACGGAGTTTATGATTATACGATTTTTGAAGGAGAAAAAGGTGCAAAAAGATCGTCAGCAGAACAAGCTGCTTATATTGAAGAGTTGATTGGGAAATACCCAATAGATTCTGTTGAAGATGGTATGGATGAAGCCGATTGGGATGGATGGAAAATCCTTACGGATAAAATCGGAGATAAATGCCAATTGGTGGGAGATGATTTGTTTGTAACCAATGTGCAGTTTTTGAAAAAAGGTATTGATACAGGTTGTGCAAATTCCATATTGATCAAAGTGAACCAGATAGGTTCATTAACAGAAACACTTAATGCAATTGAAATGGCTCATCGTGCCGGATATACTTCAGTAACTTCTCACCGATCCGGTGAAACAGAGGATGCTACCATTGCCGATATCGCTGTTGCAACAAATTCAGGACAAATAAAAACAGGTTCGATGAGTCGTTCGGATCGTATGGCGAAATACAATCAACTACTTCGAATCGAAGAAGAATTGGGAAGCTTGGCTATATACGGATACAAAAAATAGTTATAGAACATTTTATATATAACGGGGAGGGGTCGGTTTACAGAATCCCTCCCCGTTTTTTTATTAAAAAATACTATTGTCCGGTTAAAAAACATTATTTCGTATATATGCCTGATAGTTGAATCATTACGACAGGTCGCCCCTATATTTGTGCCATCTGGCATTTAAGCTGACAAATGGCACA
>CAYSRH010000030.1:0-10901 GCA_964433245.1 uncultured Bacteroidales bacterium
GGATTGTCTGTCACCCTCGCTAATACCCATTTGTTGCGAAATATGATGAATGAGCTTCATCTCTGAAACATCAGCCACACCGTCAGCCATGACAATACCATAAAGGAACTGCAACAATTGCAATCGTGATGAGTAATTCAATTGCTTTCCTATTTGTCTTGACACATCCGTTACCGGAATATTCTGTTTCAGCAGGTCACGCAACATGCGGGCTGCTTCTTTGGCACTTTCAGCACCAAATACACGCACAAAATATCTTTTAACATAATCCAGTTCGGACTTCATTACCCGTCCGTCTGCCTTCATCACAGCAGCCACCAGCACAAGCATAGACAAAACAAAATCCCCTTGTGTTGTCTGCCTTCCTCCAACGCGTCTGGCTTGTGAATTGTTTTGATCCGCCATGCTACCGAGAAAAAAACCGAGAACTCCTCCGATAGGTCCCATAAAAGCCCAACCCAATCCCATGCCGATCCATTTTGCAAATTTTGCCATAAATTAAAATGATTGAAAGTTATTCTTCATTTTTCAGTTCATTATATATGGAAACAACTTGCGGCACTAATAACTGTTGCATGTCGTTCACAATAACATAACCGGATCTTTTTTTTACCTGTTCCTGATCCATTTGCTTGTCCATCCTTTCAAGCACATCATCCTCCGAACAATGATCGCGTTCAATCACACGTGCTATTCTTAACGCACGGGGGGCAGTCACAGCAATTACTGTATCAACAAACCGATCAGCTCCGGATTCAAACAATATCGCAACTTCGATCATAACAATACCGGAATCTTGTTTATCTGCCCATAACTGAAAATCATCAAAAAGTACAGGATGAACAATTTGATTGAGTTTATTCAGTTCTTCCTGATTCGAAAAAACTCTTTTCGCCAACTTCTTACGATCCGGTTTCCCTTCAAAAAACATGTCTTCAGCAAACTCTTCTTGTATTTTCTTTCGGATTTCCTTATTATTTTCAAGCAACAAAGCGGCTTGCAGATCAGCGTTAAAAACAGGGACTCCCAGCACACGAAAAATATCTGCCACAACAGATTTTCCAACACCAATCCCTCCGGTCAAACCTACAATATTTTTTTTGAGATGCCTCATCGCAAAAGGTTAAACTATTTCTCCTCTATCAAATATTCTATTTCTTTCGGTGATATGCGCACATGGTCAACAAAAACCGGAGATTTATCCAACACAGGTGTAACAAGGAAAAAATCATCGTCATTTCGGTCAAGGGAATCATATGCTATACTCAGGTGAAAATCATCAGGAGAAATTAAATGATATGCACTCAATCCGACACGAAAAGTAACATTTACACGTGCAGGGAATAATTTCATTCGCAGCGTATCGGGCAATCCCTCTACCTCAACAGGGATGGTAACTGAAGATTCTGTAAATTGTTCAACAGGAATCATTAAATCAACATAATCCTGTGAATAATCTATATTGGAATAATTTTTTTTCAGTGGTATTTGCAACCTGACAGAATCCGAAAGATCTGGAAATTCCCTGTGAACTGTTTCTACCTGATCTATCTCATCAAGCAAAGCCTTTGGTCCTGCTATTTCAATTTTTTTCGGTATGGTATAAATTTCTTCGGTAATCATGTATTGTTTTTGACATACAGCATGTATATCTGCTATCACAGGAACTGTCTTTCTGTGCATTTTGGAATAATGTACCCAAACAGTATCAGGAGAAATGGAAATTATCACCGCTTCTCTAGATAAATTTTTTCTAACAAGAGCAGCGAGTGAAGAAGTAAGGATGTAGTAGCGGGATGTATCACGCATATCCCGTGTCATCCGGGTATTTGAAAGATTGATCTGAATAGGGCTTCGTCCGGACTTAAGCTTAGTTGCTAAAATATCATACCCTGTACTATTTATCCTGACGGAAAAACGATCAGGGAGTTCGTTGACCAGTAATTTGTCTTTCGGAGCATTGGCATAGCGTACCGGAAAATAAATTGCTTCAAAATATTTCTCTCCCAGGGCTGATAATATCCAAAAGGTTGATGCGAGAAGAAGGAACACAAAAAAAACCGGCAATTTTTTATTCACATACAATGCCCGTAAAAACTTTATCAGCTTTTTATACCAACCAAATACCAAAATATATTATTATTTGTTTATTTCTGTTGTGAAAGATCTGTAGAATCCTTCAATACAGCATTACGATCAACCTTTAGCTTGATATTATTTCCACAGTCAATCACAATAAAATTATCCTGAAGGCTTTCTACTTTACCGAAGATTCCTCCTGTGGTCAAAATCTTATCGCCCTTTTCCAGACCACTCCTGAAACGCTGTAGTTCTTTCTGCCTTTTCATCTGTGGGCGTATCATAAAAAACCAAAAAACCACAATAATTAAAATCAATGGGAGTAAACTCATTAACGGATTACCCTCTCCGCCGGCTTCTAACATTACAAAAAACAGATTCATTTGATTAAGATTTAATATTACACAATAAATTTAACTGAGCAACAAATGTAACTATAAAAAAAGAATAGTTAAAAGGATTTCTCAACTATTAATCTTCGGTTCCATTTTCCCACCAAACAGGAGAGCCATACCATGTCTCCGGCATGTTTTCAGGATTTGCCGACCGCTCACTCTGAGGGTAAGGGAATCGCTTTATTTGTGCCAGAGAGGTTTGTAGTTGAGGGTATCCTGTTCTTCGCTGATGGGCATATGCCTCAACTGATTGGAAAGGGAATAAGGCAATATTCTTTTGCACAGAGATATGCCATAAAGAAAGTGACTCCTGACTTGGGAACATGGAAGTATTCTTTCTGAACCGGTCACGATCCGGATTCGTTGGGGGAATACCATATTTGTCCAATGCCACGTCCACTGCTTTTTCATATTTAAAATTGGCAACATTTGTTTTTCCTAATGCCAGATTAGCTTCTGCTTCAACAAATAATAGTTCCTCATATGTCATTAAAGGGATCGGTGCTGTGGGATAAAGTATTTCCCCGCCAATCCGGGAATATATGTTTTTGTTTTGATCTTCAAGTGCGTTCCCGCTTGGTGCAGGATTATAAACTCCGCCAACTGTAGTGAAAAATATTGATTTTCGGGGATCTCCATAATCATTAAGCTGATCATAAAATGTTTGGCTGATGGACAGCATCCCTCGCTCAACCTGTTCACGATACCACGGATTTTGGTGACTTATGTCTGCAGTACCTCCCCATTCGGAAAAAGTCATGTCATCGTTGGTGCTTAAAAAACCTTTTGCTGCTGCATCAATAGCGTTTTGATAGGCTCCGGCTTCTTGTTTTGCTACTTTCAAATAAAAGCGGGCTTTGAGTGAATAGGCTGCTTTTTTCCACTGCTCCATGTCCCCGTTGTATATCTGGTCCTCGTTTCCGGGTGCAAGCGTGGATTCCTTGTCAATATTTACAATCGCTTCATCAAGCAACTGTTGCAGGCTGTTGTAAATATCCTGTTGATTGTCAAAAGCCGGCGTTCGGTTTATATTTCCCTGTAGTGCTTCACTATAGGGAATTCGTCCCCATGTATCTGTAGTGACCGAAATAACATAGGCTTTCAATATCTGGGCAATGGCAACAGAATGCCAGTAACCTGCCTCACTACCACCTTCAGAACCTTTTGTTATTATTTGTTGCAGGTTCATCAAAAGGTTTGCGTATATACTATTCCATGCATTCTGGCTCAATTCGGAGTTGATATTTCTTCGTCTGTCAGCATCCCGCATCTGGAGATATGTTCCTGTCAGTTGTTCGCTAAAGACAGCACTGTACCATGCCAAATCGGCACCATTGATAATATAAGGAACACCGGCTGTCACCGTAGGCATTAAAGATTTAACAGAGACATCAAGCGGGTTGTTTGGGTCTTTGTCTATTTCATTCAGTACATCATCGGAACAAGAATGTAATGACAGAAGAAAAACAGCAATGACCAGCAGAGAAATAAACCTTGCGATATTTTTCTTTTTAACTGACAAATAATAAGAATCCTTACGTTCCATATTCTTTCTTTTAAAAGACTAATCGAAATCCTCCGCTCAATGATTTTGTATTGGGCAACGATACATACTCAAAACCTCCTGTTCCATTGCCCGATGCCGTACTTGTTTCCGGGTCAAAATGCGGAAAACGTGTAAACAAGAGCAAATTTCGCCCTGAAGCAAACAGGGATGCCTGTGTAATAAATGTATCGGCAAACCATTTGCGTGGCAGCTGATAAGACAAAGAAACATCCCGCAACCGAACAAATGAAGTCTTATATACAGAAGCCTCCGTGATATTCCACAGCACATCACCGTAATAATGTTCTCCTTTTATAATAGCGATGTCATTTTCTCCGGTCACAAGCAGTTCTCCGTTTTCATTCACATAACCTTTCACAGCATCTTCAATCACTATCAACTCTTCACGGCTTTCTGTCTCTTTTAACATTCCGTAGCCCAACATCAGAGAATTCAATCCTGAATGCATATGTCCACCCTGTCGCCAATCAACCTGAAAAGAAAATGTAAGATTTTTATAGGTAAACGTATTATTGAACCCCACCTCAAAATCAGGATTTACATTGCCCAGTATTTTTTGCTCTCCCATCAATGGCATACCATAGTAATAATTGGTGTCTCCACTTTCCAGTTTTTGGCGGGCATCCACTACAATACGCCCTTCTTCATCACGCATATACGAACTACCGTAGATCACAGGATAAGACTGTCCTTCATAAGCAAAAGTTCCGACAGTGCTGAAATTTCCTCCGCCCACAGCAATACGTTCGACACCATCAGCCAGTTTTTCGACTTTATTTTTATAAGCTGTAAAGTTGACATTCATCTGCCATTCAAAATCATTTTTTTCTATGATCTGTACTCTCAGCATTACCTCATGTCCCGTGGTTTTAAGATTTCCTGCATTGATATATTCGTAGAGAAATCCTGTAGAAGGAGCCATGGGAACTCTGAATATCTGGTCACTGGCATTGATCATATAAAATGTGTAGTCAATTCCAAAGCGATGTTCTAAGAGACTTAGTTCAAAACCTGTTTCAAATGTCTTTGTATTTTGCGGTTTCAGGTTATCTGAATAAAGGACATTATCCAACGAGTAAGCATTTAGTTCATTATACGGATAGGTAAAAGTATTGGAAAGAAAGCCGGAAGAAAAGCCTGTTCTCACGTATTTCATGTGTGTTGAATAAGCATCTCCGTCCTGCCCGACAGCAGCGTATGAAATTCTGAATTTACCATAAGGGAGTATCCTGTTTCTTCGCAATGCATCCAGTTCGGTAAAAACAAAACTACCGGCAACCCCGGGGTAGAAAAATGTGCGGTTATCAGGCGGCATATTGGAAACTCTGTCCAATCTTCCTGAAGGTGTAATAAATACCATTCCTTTATAATCGATCGTTGTCATGGCAAAATAACCAAAGCCCCGCTTATGTTGTCCGAAATTTGCCGTGATCTGATTGGTTGTGTTCAACATATTATGAAATCCTCCTATTTCAAGTGGAGATCCCTGGACAATCTGATAACGTGATTTTTGATCATATATCTCATTTCCCACAACCCCATCAATCCGATAATCATCATTAATTCTTTTGGCAAAAGTAAAGCGAAGGTTAGAGTTTATCTCATTATTAAAAAAGAAGCGATCGGTGATTTGTCCTCCTCCCGGTTCATCAGGCCATCCCGGAATTTCCGGATAAGCCCGTCCACTGGAGGATCCCAACTCTTCAACTTCTTTATCTATCGTATTAAAATAGTCAATACCTATCCTGTATTGTACAGACAGCCAGTCCAAAAGTTCATATTCCAGATGATAATTTCCGAAAAATCGTTGTGTTTCCTCCTGATATTTATTGTGTTCCAAAGCCCAATAGGGATTATCAAACCCTGTCCTGTAATGACGCTGAATGTACGGATTGTCCGGATCTTCGTAAGGTTCACCTGCCAAATTATATGATATGGGGGCAGGATAAACAGTGAACAAGGGATTACTGGCCGAATTACCTGCCGGAACTTTATCTATATGTACGTTAGAATAATTGGCTGAAACTCCCATTCTGAATTTTTCAGACAAATCAAAAAGACCATTAAACTTTGCATTGTATTTATCCATTCCTGTCGAAGGAATTATACCCTTTTGATTATTGTGTCCTAATCCGATAGAAAAAGTCCCGTATTCAAAAGCATTGGCAATATCCACGTTATTTCCCACACTATAACCTGTTTGAAAAAAGTCTTCTATGTTAGAATAAATTGCCGGTTCCTGTGTAGGTTCTCCGTACACAGGATAATCATATATGCTGTTGGATGAGGGATGATAAAACTCCTCCTGTGCCTGATAGGGCTGCAAAGTATCTAAGTTTGGTCCCCACGAAGAAGATGAATAAAGATTCAATTCTCCCCCGCTTCCCTGTGCATATTTTGTCTGTATTTTCGGCACCCGGGTAATCCAGTCGGCACTGAAATTAGAATTAAGAGTTACCACAGTACTTCTGCCCAACCTTTTTGCTGATAGCCCGCTTTTTGTTGTAATGACAACAACTCCGTTAGAAGCTCGCAAGCCATACAGTGCAGCGGCACTTGGTCCTTTCAGTATGTTGATTGATTCAATATCATTTGGGTTTATATCGAGAGAGCGTGAAGACACGTCTGTACCGGCAGTTCCCGGAGAAAAAGACTGTCCTGATTCAACAGGTACTCCATCAATAACGAACAGTGGCTGATTAGAAGATATAAGCGAACTGTTTCCTCTTATTGTTATTTGTGACCCTGCGCCCGGCATACCACTGGACTGCCGGACAACAACACCAGCCACTTTTCCCTGCAAAGCTTTGGATACATCTTCCTGTCCGCTTCCTGCAATCTCATCACCATCGATTTCCTGGGTCGCATAACCGAGTGTCTTTTTTTCCCGTCGCATCCCCATAACTGTTGTCACAACAACCTCTCCAAGCATTTCAGCAGAAATATTCATAGAAACATCAATATGTGTTTGTCCATCCACCGGCACTTCAATTGTTTCATAACCGATAAAGCTAAAAGAAAGGACATCATCAGGTTTCACCCCGGGCAAAGAAAATGAGCCGTCCAGATCGGTAATGGTTCCGGTAAAGGTTCCTTTTATCACTACCGTTACCGCAGGCATTGGCTGATTATCTGCTGCATCCTTCACGATTCCTCTTACCTCCATTTCCTCTTGCGAAAACAAAAACAAGGAACCCAGTAAAAATATAAGAGGCAGAAAAAAGAGTCTTGGACTCATACAAAATCAAATAAAATACGCACATCAAAAAAACACTACAAAACCAAAACAACCTGTACGCATGGGTAAGTTAATATATTGTTTCTTTATGATAACAACGGCAATTTACGGATTTGATTTGAAAAAACAAAACATCCGCAAAAAAAACGATTTATTCCTGAGACCCCTCCATTGGAAATGTAGGTATGGAACCGGGATCCACAGCAGTATTGATCTGTTCCCTCACTTTCGTATCTCTCTCTTCTTTTGCCTGACGCGGTATCGTTGCGGTAGCCAGCAAAGTCAAAACCAATAAGCTGACAGCAAGTGTCCATGTTGATTTTTCAAGAAAATCAGCTGTTTTCCTTACGCCCATAGATTGTCCTGACGAGGTAAAATTCGCTGCCAAACCACCTCCTTTGGAATTCTGTACCAAAACAATCATTATCAAAATAATACAAACAATGATGACCAAAACTGAAAAGAATATATACATGTCGTGTTAGTTTTTTTGTTGTTGTTTTTTAATTTCTTTTATTTGTTCTGCAAAGTAACTATTTTTTTCGGGATATTTCAAACATAATTTTTCATAAACTTCTATTGCTTTATCAAAATTTTTCTGTTTTCTGAAAATTTTCGCCAGGGTTTCTGTCAACAAATCATCATTTTCCCGAATCCCTTTTTCGGAATAATCTACGGGTTCATCCTTGCTATCTTTTTTCTTTTCGGCATTTCCCGGATGTTCTATACGTATCCGGGTATCAGGTTTATTTTTCAAAAAAGTGTCAATAATGGTATCTTTCTTGTTTTTTGATTCTTTTTCTTTATAATCAAATGTCAGCAGCTCTTTATCCAACTGATCAACATTAAAATAATCCGTGATTTCCAATGCTTTTGCCTGTTCTATTTTTTTTGACTTGTCAAATTCAAAAAAAGTTTTGTCCGAATACCGATCATACTTTCCATGCGCAGGATTAACTGCAGCCTCAATATTGGGCGTTCCTATTTCTCCGTCAGATAACTTTTGTGTTGATTTTTCTACCTGATTCTTAAGTGTTTTTGCTATATGCCCCCGCATATCCAGTTTTTTTCCTGTTTCTTTTTGTTCTTCTTTTTGTTCTTTAGGTTTTGTTTTTCTCCTATCTGCCTTCTTTATCAAAAAAGCGTAGGTATTGACAAGAGGAAATTCAGAAAATTCCTTTTTAAAAGCTTCGTTATCAACAACTTCAAGATTTTCAAGATAGAGCAATTCAGCAACCTGAAACCACGGATATTTTTTTAATAGAATCCGAACTTCCTGCAATGTCTCCTGTGAAAGTGGTATTTCTCTCTTAATATGTTGAACAAGCCGGGAAATTTCCATATCATTATCTGTCATTACCAATTTACAAATGCTTTATTAAAAATATCTTCTGCAATTTTCTCAGCTATACTTTCCTGCAATTCTGATTCAACAGCATTCAGGTTCTGGGTCGTTTCAAAATCTTCATGCCTTGAAAAAGTTTGTTCAAAACTTTTTTCACGATCAGTATTATCGGTATAACGCACTTTCACAGTAATTGTCAAACGATTCATTGCGGCTATGTTATCACTTTGCACAGCAACCGGACGAATGGAGTAGTCGCTAATTTCTCCTTTAAAACTAACATCTCCGTCAGAATTAACCATACGAAGATTTGTCAGGCTTTGTATTTTATCCTGCAATCCGCTCGTCATGGTAAAAGCTAACATAGGATGAAATTGTGGTGCATTATTCTGAAAGGTTTCAACACTAAAGGTTCTGACCTCAGGTGATATGGATGCCCCTGTAAAAGAATAGTTAATTTTACATCCTGTGCCTGCAAATAAAATTATTAAAATTATATGTAAAACGATGATCCTCATCTTGTAAACATTCAATTATAAACGAATAAATGCGACATTCGGCACGACTTGACTTTATGCCAAACCATATTCTTTTATTTTTCTATACAAAGTTCGCTCTGAAATGCCCAGGTCGTCAGCTGCGTATTTTCTTTTTCCCTCATGCTTATCCAAAGCCCTTTTTATCAATTCAAGTTCCTGTTTCTGAAGAGAGAATGAACTTTTCAACAAATCTTCCTCATCCATAATATCTGTATCTGCATGCTCACGTTCATGCGCAACATGGTCATCAGCATGATAATGTTCCCCTATATCTTCTTCTATATCTTCTTCTTTGGACAATTTTCTGATAATTCCGGCATTATTTTCTATCACATGGTTGACATCTCCTCCTTTGTGCATAAGTTCCACAACAATCTTTTTCAGGTCAATCATATCACTTTTCATGTCAAAAAGTATCTTGTAGAGTATTTCCCGCTCTGATGAAAAAGATGCTTCTTCTTTCTTTTTATTGATGATCGCAGGTAATTTCATCGCAGTATAATCAGGGAGATAGGGACGTAGTGTTTCGGCATCCAGCTTCCGTTCTTTCAAAATCACGGAAAGTTGCTCAGTAATATTCTTCAATTGTCTTATATTGCCCGGCCAGCTGTAATTCACCAGCATACTCTTGGCTTCTTCGGTAAGTTGTATGGGTGGCATCCTGTATCGCTCTGCAAAATCTGCTGCAAATTTTCGGAAAAGTAATACAATGTCTTCTCCCCGTTCCCGCAACGAGGGTATTTCCACAGGCACTGTGTTCAGGCGATAAAAGAGATCTTCCCTGAACTTGCCCTCCCCTATCAAATTCACCACAGAACGATTGGATGCCGCAACCACCCTGACATTCGTTTTCTGTACTTTGGATGACCCCACACGAATAAACTCTCCGGACTCCAACACGCGTAACAACCTCACCTGGGTAGCAAGTGGTAGTTCTGATATTTCATCAAGAAAAATTGTTCCTCCGTCTGCTACTTCAAAATATCCTTTACGGCTGTCGCTTGCTCCTGTAAAAGAGCCTTTTTCATGCCCAAATAATTCTGAGTCAATTGTCCCCTCGGGTATCGCTCCACAGTTCACAGCTATGTAAGCATTGTGTTTCCTCGTACTAAACTGATGAATGATCTGGGGGAAGAATTCTTTTCCTACACCACTTTCTCCGGATATCAACACAGAAAGATCGGTGGGGGCAACCTGCATGGTCAGCCTGATTGCGCGGTCCAGCTTCTCTGCATTTCCGATAATACCAAATCTTTGTTTTACTCTTTGAATTTCTATATCCATAAATACCCTCACATATTGAATTCAGGCTGACAAAATTACATACAAAATAAATAAAAAACCCGAAAATAACAAAGATAATCAATTGTTACCTCAAGTAATAAAAGAGATTCTCTTATCTTTGTAATGCAATCTTTGCCTTTCTAAAAAAAACAATTATATAAAAAAATATACTTTTTCTATGGATTTTTTAGGCATTATACCGGCACGTTACGAATCCTCCAGATTTCCGGGAAAACCTTTGGTAGAAATCAAAGGAAAGCCGATGATACAACATGTATATGAAAGAACCTCCCTGGCACTTAACAATGTATATGTTGCCACTGATGATGAGCGTATTGCAAACATTGTCAAATCATTCGGAGGGAAAGTGCTGATGACATCCAAAAGCCATCCAAGCGGAACTGACCGTTGTTGTGAAGCGGCTTGTATAGTAAGCGAAGAAAAATCGGTAGGC
>CAYSRH010000031.1:0-10642 GCA_964433245.1 uncultured Bacteroidales bacterium
CAGACAAGTGTTCTTCCGGTTTTTTCTTTAGTTGGTTTGTTACATGGTTCAAAGATCCTTTGGTCAAGAGATTGACAACCCGTACACCGGCATCATGTATCCAGTCTATTGATTTATTTCCATCAATAAAACCCAATACTTCGACCTTCTCCAACTTTCCTTTCTTGCCTGCCCATTTTGCTATTTTCTTTGCCGCTTCAAATTCACCTTCAGATACCCTGGCAGACGCAATCTCCAAACGGTCCACATTCACTTCTCCAAGTAACATATCTGCGATGGTCATCTTCTCCCCGGCGCTAAATGCTACGCCCGAAGTTTGTTCTCCGTCACGCAATGTTGTATCTAATATTTCAAGTTTCATTATTCTTCGAATTATGAAAAGGTCTCAAATAACCTTTTCAATTTGTTAATACACCCGGTAAGGGTTTTTATATTGAGCGATCTCCTCTTGCATGGTCAGTAGGTAATCAATGTCATCTAATCCATTCAGGAGGCAATGACGTTTGTATGAGTTGATCTCAAAGTTTTCTTTATCTCCTGTTGCAACAAGCGTCACTTCTTGCTTTTCCAGGTCAATTTTAATTTTCGTGGCAGAATCTTTCTCTACTGCATCAAATATCTTTTGCAGGAAAGATTCGCTTACCTGAACAGGCAATATGCCATTGTTCAAGGCATTGTTTTTAAAGATATCCGCAAAGAAACTGGAAATAACAACTTTAAATCCTGCTCCTGCAACAGCCCATGCAGCATGTTCACGGCTTGACCCACTGCCGAAATTTTTTCCTGCCACCAGAATAGTGCCCCGGTATGTCGGATCATTCATCACAAAATCTTTGACAGGATCCCCGTTTTTATCATAGCGCCAATCACGAAATAAATTATCGCCAAAACCTTTTTTGTCTGTCGCCTTTAAGAAGCGGGCAGGTATGATCTGGTCCGTATCTACATTTTCTATTGGTAGAGGAATGACAGATGATGTCAATGTTACAAACTTCTCTATAGCCATATTTTTACTTTTCTTTATAAATTAATTATTCGTTTACATATCATCACGCGGGTCTGTTACTTTGCCGCTTATTGCAGCAGCAGCAGCAACAAGAGGGCTTGCCAGCAATGTTCGGGCACCCTGTCCCTGTCGCCCCTCAAAATTACGATTGGTCGTGGAGACAGCATATTTTCCCTCGGGCACCTTATCCTCGTTCATTGCGAGACAGGCTGAGCATCCCGGTTCCCTTAGTTCAAACCCTGCATCCTGAAGAACGGATGTAATACCTTCTTCATTGCACTGATTTTCCACACGTTTTGACCCCGGAACCAGCCATGCGATAACATTTTCCGCTTTCTTTTTTCCCTTTACAAAATCAGCAAAGAGCCTGAAATCCTCGATTCTCCCATTGGTACAACTACCCAGAAAAACATAGTCTATGGGTTTTCCTGCTATTTTTTCTCCGGGACGATACCCCATATAAGCCAATGATTTTAAGTATGTCTTTAACGAAGATGGCTCAATATCGGCTTCAGCAGGGATATTTCCGGTGACAGGAATTCCCATTCCGGGGTTTGTTCCATAGGTGATCATCGGCTCTATATCCTCTCCTTTAAAGGTATATTCTTTATCAAATTGTGCATCTTCATCCGAATAAAGCTGCGACCATTTTTCTATCGTTTCGTTCCATTTATCTCCTTTTGGGGCATAAGGTGTATTTTCCAGATAATCAAATGTTACCTTGTCCGGTGCGATAAAGCCTCCCCTGGCACCCATCTCTATGGCCATGTTACTCACTGTCATGCGTCCCTCCATAGAAAGCCCACGAATTGCTGATCCTGCAAATTCGACAAAATATCCGGTGGCCCCGCTGGTTGTTAATTTTGCAATGGTATAAAGTATTATGTCTTTTGCTGTAACACCTTTGCGTAGTTTCCCCTCAACAGAAATTCGCATGCTTTTGGGTTTGGGCTGCATGATACATTGTGATGCCAGCACCATCTCAACCTCAGAGGTTCCAATACCAAAGGCAACAGCACCAAAAGCCCCGTGTGTGGCTGTATGGCTGTCTCCGCAAACGATTGTCAAACCCGGCTGCGTAAGTCCCAATTCAGGTCCGACAACATGCACGATGCCATGGTTGGGATCTCCCAATCCAAAATGCGCAACACCAAATTCTTTTGTGTTTTTTTCAAGCATCGCTACCTGGAGTCTGGATTGTTCGTCCTCAATTGGTTTTTCCTGTTCAACCGTAGGTACATTATGGTCTGGCATCGCCGTATTTTGTCCGGGAGAAAAAACGTTTATTCCCCGCTCCCTCAACCCGGCAAAAGCCTGTGGACTGGTTACCTCATGTAAAAAATGTCTGTCTATGTACAACACACTGGGACCATCTTCAATCTTTCTGATTACGTGGCTGTCCCAAATTTTGTCAAATAATGTCTTTCCCGCCAATGTAGTAATGATTTAAAAAGTTCAACAAAACAATATGATAAAAAAAACCACTCCCTTTTAGAGAATGGTTCATCACGCTTTTACTGCCTACACCATTCTCAACAACTCCCGGAAATAATCAATTCCGGAAGATCAAGAATAACAAAACCATAAAATACCGCAAACGTATCGGTCATTTTTTTAATCTTATATTTTAATCTTATATTGAACTGCAAATTTAATAATTATAATTCAGCTATTTCACAACAAGCATCAAAAACCTAAAAAAACCTGTGATTTTCTTTTACTATTCCTGCTCCATTGCGTCCATCAACTCATCTGTCATTGCCAAATTGTGATAGATATTCTGTACATCTTCATCGTCTTCAAAAGATTCTATTGTCTTCAATATCTTCACTGCTTCATCAAGCGGCAACTCTTTTGTTTCTGTAGGGATTCTTTTTAGTTCCGCATTGGCAACCTCAACACCCATTTCTTCAAGCGTTTTTTGCATCTTTCCAAAATCTTCTATTGATGTGCTTACAACACAGAATTCATCTTCTTCATCAAAATCATCCATTCCGCTATCAATCAGATCCAATTGTAATTCTTCTGTATCCATATCATCTTTCTTGGGAATGGTAAAAACCCCTTTTCTGTCAAAGAGAAAAGTCAGGCTTCCATTGGTTCCAAGGCTTCCGCCTTTTTTAGTGAAAAGGGCACGTATATTCGATACTGTCCTGTTGTTATTATCCGTCAGGCACTCAACAAATACGGCAATGCCATTGGGAAGGTATCCTTCAAAGGTAGCTTCTTCGAAGGTGGTGCCATCTTTTCCGGCTTTATTAATTGCCCTTTCTATATTGTCTTTGGGCATATTCTCCCCTTTTGCATTCTGCACAGCAACACGCAGCCGTGGATTCATGTCAGGGTCTGCCCCCCCTCCTTCTTTAACAGCTATAGTTATTTCCTTCACCAAACGACTGAATATCTTGGATCGCTTGGCATCCAATGCCCCTTTTTTTCTTTTTATCGTTGACCATTTACTGTGACCTGACATAAAAATTTTATATTTAATGATGAATTATATCTATTTTTGCATTCTTATCACAATAATCTGTATTCATGAAACGTGATAAATCGATACAAAAATATAAATATTTTAAAGATCAAGGGCAGATTCGTTTAATTTCAATAAATCTATCATCATGATAAATGCGCCGGGAGAAGCTTATAAACTTTATATAGAAACCTATGGTTGTCAAATGAATGTGAATGACAGTGAGGTCGTTATCAGCATTCTGCAAAACGAACATTTCTCAATCACCCGCAACATCACAGATGCCGATCTTATTTTAATTAATACATGCTCCATCCGGGAAAATGCAGAAACAAGGATCAAAGGTCGTTTGCAGGTTTTTCAACAAGCAAAGAAAAAAAATCCGGCATTGATCATAGGTGTCATTGGATGTATGGCCGAAAGGCTGAAGGAGTTTTTGTTCACAGACAACACAGTAAACCTTGTCGTAGGACCCGATGCATACAGAAGTCTCCCGCAAATGATTGACAATGCAAGAAATAAGCAGAATGCCATGAATGTGCAGCTTGCCATGGAAGAAACGTACGAGAATATCATTCCGGCACGTACGGACAAAAATGGGGTAAGCGCCTTTATCTCTATCACCCGGGGATGTAATAATTACTGTTCCTACTGTATTGTTCCCTATACCCGGGGCAAAGAAAGAAGCCGGAATATAACAAGCATTGTAAACGAAGCGAAGGATTTAATTGAAAGGGGCTATAAAGAAATTACCCTCCTGGGACAAAATGTGAATTCTTACAGATGGGAAGAAAAAGGGAAACACACAGACTTTTCTGATTTAACAGCTATCATAGCTGCTTTGTCAAGCCGTGTCAGGATCCGTTTTGCCACTTCTCATCCGAAAGACCTAAGTGATAAGTTGATTCAAACCATTGCCGGTCATCACAATATTTGTAATGCCATACACCTGCCTGTTCAATCAGGAAGCTCCTCTGTATTACAAAGGATGAAGAGAAAATACACGCAGGAAAGCTATCTTGAACGAATCAATACAATCAGGGAAATAATTCCTGATTGTGCTATCAGCACTGATGTTATTTCCGGTTTTTGCGGCGAAACAGATGAGGAACACCGCGACACGCTATCCTTAATGCAGACTGTGCAGTTTGACCATGCTTTCATGTTCAAATATTCAGAAAGACCGGGAACAGAAGCAGCAAAAAATCTAAAAGACGATGTTCCTGAACAAATAAAAACAGCACGTTTAAATGAGATCATAAAACAGCAAAATAAAGCATCCGAAGACAGCAACAAGAAAGAGCTTGGCACAATTCAGGAAGTATTAATTGAAGGTGTTTCAAAAAGATCAGAAGACAAGCTGTTTGGCAGGACACAATACAATAAGGCTGTTGTTTTCCCTAAAGAAAATTTCAAGGCCGGCGACTATGCCATGGTCAGGATCTCCGGCTATACATCCGCTACCCTGCTCGGAGAAGCTGTCAATTGTACAGAGACTACATCATCCCTTCATCAGCAAAGCTGTAATACTTCTCTCCGGCAACAATAATATGATCCAACAATCGAATATCAAAAAACAAAACAGCCTCTTTGAGTTTTTCTGTGATTTTTTTGTCTGCCTGACTGGGATCAATATTTCCTGAAGGATGATTATGTGCCACGATAATTCCATCCGACAGCTTATGTACAGCTTTCCTCACGATCATTTTCACATCTGTCACTGTTCCACCGGTGCCTCCCGAACTGAGTTTTTCTCTCGCGATGATCTTATTTCCCCTGTTCAGGTACAAAACCCAAAATTCCTCGTGGTCCAATGTAGCAATTAAGGGACGTACAACTTTAAAAACATCACAACTGGTGGTAACAGATTCCCCATTTGCTGATTCTCCGAAACGTGTCCTCTTCCCCAGCTCAAAAGCTGCCTGTATAGTTACTGCCTTGGCTTCACCAATTCCCCGCAGTGTTTTTAATTCATCAACAGACCAGCGTGAAAGTTTCTGTAAATTATTATCTGCTTCGTGCAACATTCGTTTTGCCAGGTCAACTGCGGTTTCCTGTCCGGCACCTGTATTAATTAATATGGCCAAAAGCTCTGCATTGCTAAGATCCTGGGGACCTTTTTCAAGCAAACGCTCCCGGGGTCTGTCTTCTACAGACCAGTTTCGGATGGTTAAATACTTTTTCATGAAATATAAGGTTAATAATCATGTATAAGAGTTAAATTTTTACTGGAAAAATAGTTATTTTTGGAAATCCGAACAAATAAAATTTAATTTATATGCCATTAATAACGTCTCTGCTAAATTGGGTAAATGAGAAACGACTCTATCAAATGGATCTTTTTAAAAAGTATCCTTTTGATGTGCAAAGAGATGTCTTATTTGATCTGATAAAAACAGCAAAAAACACGACGTGGGGGCAGACATACCAATATAAGAATATTCACTCTGTCAAAGCTTTCCAGGAAAAAATCCCCATACAAACTTATGATGACGTAAAGCCCTTTGTAGAAAAAATGCTGAAGGGAGAAGAAAACCTGCTTTGGCCGGGAAAAGTGAAATGGTTTGCTGTATCTTCCGGAACTACTTCTGACAAAAGTAAGTATATCCCTGTGAGTAATGAAGCACTGGAAGAAAATCATTTTCCGGGCGGTCGGGATATCTTTGTAATATACATGTCCAATGTCCCGGATTCAGATATTTTTTCGGGAAAAGGACTAACCCTGGGGGGCAGTCATCAAATAAATAAGTTCAACAATGACTCATTTTATGGGGACCTTTCTGCTATTTTGATTGAAAACGTTCCTTTCTGGACCCATTTTGTAAAAACACCAAACAGAAAAATCGCTTTAATGGATAAATGGGAAAAAAAACTGGAAGAAATTACCCGTGTAACCATTAAAGAAAATGTAACGAACCTCATGGGGGTTCCTTCCTGGAATCTTATTCTGTTAAAACATATTCTGAAAGTCACCGGGAAAAATAACATGCTCGAAGTTTGGCCCAATTTAGAATTGTTCATTCATGGCGGGGGTAGCTTTTTTCCTTTCAGAGAAAAATTTAAAAAAATTATCCCATCAGATAATATGCGATACATCGAAACTTACAATGCTTCCGAAGGTTTTTTTGCCATACAGGATGACTTGTCGCGGGATGATATGATGCTTATCCTGGATTCCGGGATATTTTATGAGTTCATCCCTTACAATGAGATACACAAGGAAAATCCACAGGTACTGCATATTGGAGATGTGAAACCCGGCGAAAATTATGCAATGCTGATCACAACCAATTCCGGATTATGGCGATACATGATCGGAGATACGGTTATATTTACCTCTACCTATCCGCATAGAATAAAAATATCAGGACGGACGAAGCATTTTGTAAATGCCTTTGGCGAAGAACTGATCATTGACAATGCTGAAAAAGCACTGAAAGTTGCCTGTGAAAAAACAGGTGCTATTATTGATGAATATACGGCAGCCCCGGTTTATATAACCAAAACTTCATCAGGAAGACACGAATGGCTCATTGAATTTAATAAAAAGCCTTCGGACATGAACTACTTTGCCACGGTTCTTGACAACGCCCTGAAATCCGTGAATTCTGATTATGAAGCAAAACGTTATCAGGACATTACTTTAATCGCACCAAAAATTACATGCCTCCCCGGAGGAACATTCTATAAATGGCTTGAAACAAAAGGAAAGCTGGGCGGACAAAACAAAGTGCCACGACTTTATAACGACAGAAAATATGCAAACGAACTCATTGATATTATGGACATGGTTAATTAGCAGCCTATGCTGCTATGCCCAGGATTCAACACTTATCCCGGAACCTGTAAGTTCTATGCAGATTATTGGCATAGATAACATGGAAAACATATATGCCATCAGTAGCAATCATAATGAACTACACAAATTCGATGTATCTTCAGAAGAATCCTATGCTTATTCCAACACAAAATTTGGGAAAATCCATTCTGTAGATATTTCGAATCCTTTGCAAATTATGGTGTATTACAAAGATTTTAATATATCCCTGTTATTGGACCGTTTTCTCTCTGAAATAGGAAATCCTACTCATCTTGAAAATCTTGGGCATTATAACGGAAATCTCGTCTGCCAATCAGTACGGGGCGGTTTTTGGGTATATGACCCCATCCTCTTTCGTGTTTTTTATTATGATAAGGCAGAAATAAATAAGCATAAAACTCCTATCATTAGCTCGCTGATCCAGGTAAACCTCGGAACAGCTTCCATGTTACTTGAACATGAAAGTTATTTGTTGTTAAGCTTTCCTGAAAAAGGAGTGCTGGTTTTTGATCTGTTGGGCAATTTCCATAAAATAATATTTCATCAAAATGCTGACATGATATCTCTTAAGGACCAAACGCTTTTCATTGGCAACAATGAAAAAATCACGGCATACAATTTATTAACTTTAGAAAGCAATGATGTTTACGAAGATCTCCCTGACGACATAAATCAATTCATTTTAATGAAAAACAAACTTTATATCTTCAGAGATAATTATTTTGAAACAGTAAATCTTAAACACTAATTCTTACATTAATAAAATTAAATCATGCACATAGCTATTGCAGGAAATATTGGTGCCGGAAAAACCAGCCTTGTAGAATCTCTTTCTAATCATTTTACATGGAAAGCTCACTATGAAGATATTGAACACAATCCATATCTTTATGATTTCTATAATGAGATGAACCGATGGTCTTTTAACCTACAGGTTTACTTTCTTCATTCGCGATTCATGCAAATAATAAAAATACAGGAATCTCTCTCCACAGTGATACAGGACAGGACTATTTATGAAGACGCCCATATTTTTGCAGCCAACCTTCATGATATGGGACTTTTTGCCTCACGGGATTTTGAAACTTATCTCGGTTTATTTGAAACCATCTGTTCATTGGTAAAACCGCCTGATATGATCATCTATTTACAAGCCTCTGTTCCAACACTGGTAAAACAAATACAAAAAAGGGGCCGTGAATATGAAGCAAATATAAGGTTGGAATACCTTAAACGCCTCAACGAAAGATATGAAGCTTGGGCATCTTCCTATGACAAAGGAAAAATACTGAAAATTAATGTCGATGATATGGATTTTGTTGAAAAACAAGGAGACCTGAGTCTTATCATAGATAAAGTCAATGCTGAATTACACGGACTTTTTTAATCTGAAAAAAGTTGTTTTTTTTTGTGTTTTTTTATTGTAGATAACACAAACAATAGTATATTTGCAGTGCTCTAAAAATAAGGGTAAACCTTCCTCAGTAGCTCAGTTGGTTAGAGCGGCGGACTGTTAATCCGTAGGTCCTAGGTTCAAGTCCTAGCTGGGGAGCAAAAAAAACCAGGCTTTTCTTAGGTCTGGTTTTTTTTATGTCATGATTATTTTTCTTCCATAATTTTCCGCAACATATTCAAACCTTCTTGTGCTGATTTATATATGTTCTTCTCCCTGTTGCTTGTATGAAAGAAAAAAGTTTTCGCCACGACTTTCTCCGGAGATGCCACAGCGACACAAACCATTCCCACAGGCTTTGACTCTGTTCCACCATCAGGACCGGCAATTCCGGAAGTTGCAATACCATAAGTTGATCCGGTTAACTGACGGATGTTTTCAGCCATTTCTTTCACCACAGGCTCACTAACAGCACCATGAACTTTCAACGTTTCCTCCTTTACATGCAATACGTCTTGCTTGACCTTGTTGTCATACGCCACAACACTTCCCTTAAAATAACGACTACTCCCGGCATTTGATGTAATAAGATGTGCAATATAGCCTCCTGTACAACTTTCAGCAGTGGACAAGAAACTGTTCTTTTTCAAAAGAAGATCCGCCACCAACAATGCCAGATTTTCCTGGTCAACACCCACAACATACGAAGGAATGATACGCCTGATTTTCTCTGTTTGTTCTGCTATGGCTTTTTGCAGGTCTATCGTTCCATCCCCCTTTGCACTCAACCTTAACCTGATAAATCCAGACCCCGGCAAATACGCCAGTTTGATAAATGGCGGAAGTTCTTTTTCAAAATCAGCAAGAAGTTCTGCAAGATGTGCCTCATAAGTTCCCTGTGTAAGGATCGTTTTATGCAATATTTTACTTCCGTCTGAATCTTTCAAAAGCCTGTGGATAACTTTATTATTTTTTATGTTCATTTATTATTGCATTCCATCTTTATGAATTCCACAGGAATCCCCTGCAAGCCATCCGGTAGAATAAGCTATTTGAAGGTTATAACCTCCTGTTTCGGCATCCAGATCGATCATTTCTCCTGCAAAAAACAATCCCTTCACCAATTTGGATTCCATGGTTCCGGCTGCAATCTCTTTTACAGAAACCCCACCTGCCGTAACTATGGCTTCCTTAAATGGTCGGTGCTTTGTTATTGTGAAATGCAGATTCTTTAAAAGATACAAAATGCTTTTTCTTTCTTTTGACGATACCTGATGGCATTCTTTCTCCGGGTCAATTGTTAATAAATCCTTAAATACAGAAACCATTGCCGATGGCAACCATGAGCGGCAGAGTGCCCCGATTTTCTTTTTTCCGTTTTCATTCAGGTCACGTTGCAGGCGATTGTCTAATTTTTTTTCGTCCAGCGCAGGTTTTAAATCAATTGTCATCTCAACTTTTTGATCCTTTCTCAGCGCATCAACAACCACTCTGCTCATTGTCAAAACAAGCGGTCCCGAAAGTCCAAAATCAGTAAACATCATCTCCCCGAATTGCTCGTCTGCCTTTTTTCCGTTAATCTGTAGGATGACCTTTACATTTTTCAGTGTCAGGTCTTTCATTCTTTTCGTTATATTTTCCTTGGTTTCTAATGGCACAAGTGCAGGTCTTATATTTTCAATGGTATGTCCGGCTTGTTGAGCCAATAAAAAACCATCGCCATCAGAACCGGTTGCCGGATATGACTTTCCTCCCATAGCAAGGATCACATGGTCAGCCATAAATTTCCTGGCACCAACAGTCACTCCTTTTATTGTGTTGTCTTCAATAATCAAACGGTCCGCCTTATGTGAACACCTGATCTCAACATTTTTTTTATGCACCCATCTTAGCAGGGCATTTAACACATCTGAAGATTTATTACTGGCAGGAAAATAACGTCCTCCTCTT